>DAOUWT010000209.1 GCA_030666985.1 Chloroflexota bacterium | reverse complement strand
CTGTATGTCTTCCTTGGGGAATTGCGGCAAACGTTGCCCCGGCTGCCGGGCGCGGCGTTTAATGAGCATCCGCAGGCGCGGCAGGTTTATTTCGCATAGCCGTTCAGCAGCCAAGTATTCATAGAAACCAGTTGCCGCCGTCAGATACAGTCTCTCCGTGGTTGGCGCGTAGCCTTTCAAATCAGCGGCAAATTGAGCGATGAAATCTTCATCCAGCTTAGAAATGCTGCTCTCTTTAGGAGGAAGGCCATGCTTCTCCAGAGAGAGAGCAAATGAGCGCATAGCGTTCCCATAAGTGCGGGCCGTGTTCTCGCTGCGGCTGAGTTGCACGCTGTCCAGGTATGTGGCGATTGTTTCGGAGATGGTGTGTTGAGACATTGGGATGTTGGGAGATTGGGAAATCAGGGGAACAGGGAAACAGGGAAACAGGGAAACAGGAAGACCGGGGAACAGGTGTCATTCTAAGGGTGCTTTTCCCGAAGAATCTCCCGTTCGGAGTGGGAGACTCTTCGCTTGCAAGGTGCGCTCGCTCAGAGCGACATATCATTCGCCAAATTATTATCGAAAGATTCGCATGTGTTTCACGAGGCTTTCTTGTTAATCGAAAGATTCGCGTTTTTTGCAAAGCTTTCGATAATAATACTTATCGAAAGCATAGACATTTTACCAGTCTACGACCTCCTGTCAATGCCCAAAATGCCCCCTACTGTGAAACTTCACCAATTCGCGGCCTAGTGTTTATAGAAAGCGTTGAGCGTTGAACGAGGAGGTTTGCCCTTCCCGTTCTGCTCCACGTTCAGGGTCTAGTCTGCCACTCCCCAAGTCTACCCCCCTACCCTGGTCAGTGACTAGGTGTCCTGATTCCTTGTCACCGATTCCTAGTCACTAGTCCCTAGTTCCCTAGTTTCCCAACACACCACCAGCCTTTGCAAACTAGAACATCCGTGCTATAATCCCCCTACTATGAACGATTTCGCCCGCCTCAAATACCTCACCAGCCAAATGCACCTGGAAGCCGCCGAGGACATCGGCTGCCCCACTCTTTCTGCGCGGAAGCAAGACTCGGTGAACGTGAGCAGCGCAGTTTTGCCCAACGGGGGCCGGATCAAACTCCTCAAAACGCTGCTCAGTTCAGTGTGCGAGCGGGATTGCTATTACTGCCCTTTTCGCTCGGAGCGGAATTACCGCCGGGTCAGTTTTCAGCCGGAGGATTTTGCGGCTTTGTATATGGGGATGCACCGGGCTGGGATGGTGGAGGGCGTCTTTCTGAGTTCAGGGCTGGGAGGGAGCGGAGTCCAAACCCAAGACCGTTTGCTAGCCACCGCCGAGATTTTGCGCCGCAAGCACAAATACCGGGGATACCTGCATCTGAAGATCATGCCCGGGGCAGAGAGAGACCAGGTGGAGCAAGCCATGCTGTTGGCGGATAGAGTTTCAATCAACCTGGAGACCCCCGGCGAGGAGCGTTTGCGGAGTTTAGCTCCCCTGAAACGCTTTAGGAGCGAGTTATTGTCCCCTTTGCGCTGGATCCATGAAATACGCCAGGAGAAAGCGCCTCACAGGGCTTGGAAAGGCACTTGGCCCTCTTCGACAACCCAATTTGTGGTTGGCGGCGCGGGCGAGAGCGACTTAGAACTCCTGGCCCTGACCAGCAAGCTCACCGCTCAAGCTGGTTTAGCGCGGGCTTATTTTTCGGCTTTTAGCCCTGTCCCGGGCACGCCTTTCGAGAACCACTCCCCCACCCCTCCCGCGCGGGAACACCGTCTCTACCAGGCTTCTTTTTTGTTGAGAGATTATGGCTTCGGGTTGGAGGAGTTGCCCTTCGAGGGGCAGGGCGACCTTCCCCTGGACGAAGACCCCAAGCTGGCTTGGGCTATACGAAATCTAGCACATCAACCGGTAGAGGTCAACACCGCTTCCCGCCGCGACCTGCTGCGCGTCCCCGGTTTTGGCCCCAAGGGGGTGAGCATCATCTTACGTGCCCGCCGTGGGGGAAAATTAACCAGCCTGAGCCACCTCACCAAACTGGGACTCCGTCCCGGCCGGGCCAAGCCCTTTATTTTGCTGAACGGTAGAGCGCCAGCCAGGCAGTTACGGCTTTTTTGAGGGGTGTTAGGTTTCTGAAGTCTTTTCCTCAAGTTGCAGTCCCTCCGCTGCGGCTTAGGTGTTTTTTTTCCATGTTTTCCTGCTCTCCTGATTTCCTGATTCCTAGTTCCTCCATTCGCGTATTCGTGGTTACATTCGTGAACGGCAACTTCAGCAGCCCATCTCCCTTCTCCATTGCTCTCACCTATTGTACAATCAGTCGTAACACCTCAAGGCAGATTACCAATTCCTGGCGATTTACCAAATTACCCTACATAAGTGCCTAAGCTAAAGTTTTCCAGCATAGGGTCAGTAACCAGGTTTCTCTGAGAAACCTGGTTACTGACTGTAAAAATTTATGCTCGACCACTTATACCCAAGGAGAAAGATATGAAAATCCTCAAAGAACGCATCCTAGACGAAGGCGAATACCTCGGAAACGGCATCCTCAAAGTGGATAGCTTTGTCAACCATCAGGTAGACCCCCAACTCATGGATGAAGCCGGAAAAGAGTTCGCGTGTCTCTTCAAGGACATTGGGGCCACAAAAATCCTCACCGCCGAAATATCGGGGATAGCCCCTGCCGTGGCCACCGGCCTCCACATGGGAATCCCCGTCGTCTACGCCCGCAAACGCAAACCCATCACCATGCCCGATCAAGTCCTCCTCACCCTGGCCCCCTCTCACACCAAAGGTCGCACCGTAGAGCTGATAGTCTCCCCCGAATACCTGGCCGGCGGAGAGCGCGTACTCATCATAGACGACTTCCTCGCCACCGGAGCCACCATTTTAGGATTAGTCCAACTCGCAGAAATAGCGGGAGCAAAATTAGTAGGCATCGGCACACTGATAGAAAAAACCTTTGAAAAAGGCCGCCAAGAACTAGAAAAGCTAGGTATCCCAATTCTCTCTCTTGCGCCTATAGTATCCATGGATGAGAACGAAATCGTTTTTGCAGAGAAATAGAGAATCAGTGACTAGTGACTAGGGATTAGTGACTAGGGATTAGTGACTAGGGACTAGGGAACTAGGGAACTAACGACTACCAGACTAACGACTACCCGACTACCCGACTAACGACTATGACCCCCATAATAATCCTCGACTTCGGCTCTCAATACATTCAACTCATCGCCCGGCGCGTGCGGGAACAAAACGTCTACTGCGAAATACTCCCCTGGGACACCCCGCCCGAAAAAGTTTTAGCGCGAAAACCAAAAGGCATCATCATCTCTGGCGGGCCAAACGCGGTCTACGAACCCGGCGCCCCCCAAGCCGCAGCCTATATCTTTGAATCCGGCATCCCCGTGTTGGGAATTTGCTATGGTTTGCAGGCTATGGTGCAAACACTGGGAGGTCGCGTTATTCCCGCTATAGGGCGTGAATATGGCTATGCGCGAATTGAGACATTCGCCCAAAACCCCCTTCTCCCTCTAGGCACACAATTAACCTGGATGTCTCACGGCGACATGGTAGAAACCCTCCCCGCAGGATTTACAAACGTCTCCAAGAGCCAAAACACCGCCGTGGCAGCCATCATGGATACCCGGCGCAACCTCTACGCCGTCCAATTTCACCCGGAGGTGGGGCACACCCCCGGCGGGCCAGAAATGCTGCGCCGCTTCGTGGTAGATATTTGTGGCGCGACCCCAAACTGGACACCCGACTCCATCATTGAAGCCAGCGTGGAGCGCATCCGGGCCGAGGTAGGGGATGCCCGCGTGCTGGCCGCCGTGAGCGGGGGAGTGGATTCCAGCGTGGCCGCCGCCCTGGTTCACAAAGCCGTGGGGGATCAACTAGACGCCATCTTCGTGGATAACGGCCTCCTCCGCCTAGGGGAGCCGCAGCGCGTGGTGGAGACGTTCAGCAAACACCTGGGGGTCAGCTTTCACCCCATCAACGCCGTGGAAACTTTCCTGGAGCATCTGCGCGGCGTGACCGACCCCGAAACCAAACGCCACATCATCGGCGAGCGTTTCATCCGTATCTTCGAGGAGCAGGCCAAAAAACTGGGGATGCCGCCCTACCTGGTGCAAGGCACAATCTACCCAGACGTGGTGGAATCCAGCGGGACAGGTCAAGACAAAACCCGGCGCATCAAAAGCCATCACAACGTGGGGGGATTGCCAGAGGATATGGACTTCAAATTAATAGAACCTCTGCGAGATTTATTCAAGGATGAGGTACGCGCCGTGGGGGAGGCCATTGGCCTTCCAGGGGGGATGGTCTGGCGTCAGCCTTTTCCCGGCCCGGGGCTGGCGGTGCGCTGCCTGGGCGCTGTCACCTGGGAGAGGCTGGAACGTCTCCGCGCGGCGGACGCCATCTTCACCCACGCCCTAGGGGATGCTGACCTGCTGCACATGCACCCCCCCAGCGAGAGCGCCGACGCCAATATCAACGCCCCTCCCCGTGGGAGCGCACAAGCCTTCGCTGTCCTCCTCCCCGTGCAAGCCGTGGGCGTAATGGGCGACCAGCGCACCTACCAAGAAGTCATCGCCCTCCGCGCCGTCACCACCGAAGACTACATGACCGCCGACTGGGCGCGCCTTCCCCAGGAGTTGTTGGCGCAGGTTTCTAACAAGATTGTCAATGAGGTGGAGGGGGTGAATCGCGTAGTGTATGACATCACCAGTAAACCGCCGGCGACGATTGAGTGGGAATAATTGGATATTGTCTTACATGAAAACTTCAAACTTCCCTTATTTGGGCAATTCAACGGGGGTCGCCCAGTCGCGGGAAAGCCGCACGCTGGTAAATATGGGGAATTAACCCCATTGCGACAACGGGGAAGGGGTGGTGTAATGCCACCTCCTTACCCACTAGATATTGGATATTGGAGGTTGGTTTCCTAAGTCAGCACACACTCCACGTTTCACGCAACACGCCTCACGTTTCACGTCTTCACGCCTCACGTTTCACGTCTTCACGCATCACGTTTCACGTCTTCACGCATCACGTTTCACG
>DAOUWT010000208.1 GCA_030666985.1 Chloroflexota bacterium | reverse complement strand
CTCGCACCTCCTAACTCGCACCTCCTAACTCGCACCTCCTAACTCGCACCTCCTAACTCGCACCTCCTAACTCGCACCTCCTAACTCGCACCTCGCAACCCGCCATGCCCGCCTTCACCTCCACCGCCCCCGGAAAAATCATCCTCTTTGGAGAACATGCCGTTGTCTACGGATACCCCGCTCTGGCCGTTCCCGTGACCAAAGTGCGTGTCCGTGCAACGGTTTCTGCTCGTGCAATCGTTTCGGGGGATATGGGGGAGGAATCGGCCGGGGTGCATGTGATTGCCCCTGGGATAGGTTTAGACTCACCCTGGAGCGCGTTAAAACCCGGGGGGGCGGTGAGAGCCGCTGTGGGGAGCGTCTTCGCAACCCTGGGCATGTCGCAGCCCCCACCCTGCACCATCAAGGTAACATCCACCATCCCCATAGCCTCGGGCCTCGGGTCAGGAGCAGCCGTCTCGGTGGCCATCATCCGCGCCCTGGCGGGGTTTTTAGGCCATCCCCTGCCAAACGAACAAGTCTCCGCCCTGGCCTACGAAGTAGAAAAAATCCACCACGGAACCCCCTCCGGGATAGACAACACCGTAGTCACATACGCCAAGCCTGTATTTTTCGTTAAAGACCAACCCATCGCCACCTTCACCATCCCCCAACCCTTCACCATCATCATCGGCGACACAGGAATCTCCAGCCCCACCAAAGAGACCGTGGGAGACGTGCGCCAAGCCTGGCAAGCCAACCCGGAGCGTTACCAGCGCATCTTCGCCGCCGTGGGGAGCATCGCAAAATCGGCCCGTCAAGCCATCGAAAGCGGACATCCCAAACGCCTCGGCCCCCTCATGGACGAAAACCACTACTTCCTACAAGAAATGGGCGTCTCATCCCCGGAGCTAGACCGGCTGGTGAACGCCGCCCGTGAGGCGGGTGCGCTGGGAGCCAAACTCTCCGGCGGGGGCAGAGGGGGAAATATGATTGCGCTCGTCGAGGAGGGGGAAGCGGACGCCATTTGTCTGGCTATACGCAAAGCAGGGGCGGTGGGGACTATTATTACGCAAGTGAAATAGAACGCGGATAAACGCAGACTTAAAACAAACCATGAAAATCCACCATCTGATGGTGGGTTTTCATGGTTAAACTCCAATTCATACAACAACTACAGCGGATTGCAAGGAACGGATTTGCGGTCTCTCCCCATGCCCAAAATTTGCGTCATTCTACCTAATAATGCGAGCATACTCACCATGATCGCCAATCCAAAACCATGTAACCGTATTTTCTTTGAGCAATCCTACGGCTCTATATCCCAAGCTAATGCGAACCGAGTAGAGTGGCTGATTTTTCTTTACACGCTTAAAGAAAAGGCTTGGATGTGACGGGTTATCGCGCCACAGTCTATAAGCTTTCCTAGCCCGTTGGCGGATATCCGACGGTAAGCTCCAATAGTGTTTCCAAAAAGATTTGGTCGTTGATGATTTCATTTGTGTTCGACGAAATTGCCGTGTTCATCAAACATTGGCATAGTGTTCCCTTCATCAATCTCAGCTTCAACCGATGCTATCAATGCAGACAACTTCTCATCGTCAGTTTCCGCGAATTGGGCACTCCACTGGGCTTCATCTGCCGTAATTTCCTCCAATCTTTCTTCAGCAGCAACTTGACGCTCTTCTTTGTCAGTATCAATGATCTCAACGAAATCTAGTGTCTTGAGCAATTCAAACATCGTGGCCAATTTACTTTTATCTCTGACCTGAATGGTAATTTGTTCCATAACATTTCCTCGCTTTTGCCTATCGGGTAAAAAAATAGTACGGTTTCATTATACCAGGTAAACATTCAATTCCCCTAAAACGCCCCACCCGGCCTGTCGGAATGAACCTACTGGGCCTGCTTTTTTATTTTCCCCCTTGATTTTCAAAACCCTATTTGTAGAGTACTAGGTCTGGAATAAATCGAAAATCCTTTATGTTCAATGTGTAAAGCCTCGTACCGTGCCTTAATGCCGTGGCTGCTATTAGCGCATCAGGGATACTCAGCTTGTGGCTCAAGGAATAAGATTCCATCAATTGTATAAATGTGTTTGAAATGTAGGTATCAATTGGGTAGCATTGGAGCAGAGAAAGATGATTTTTGATTTTCAGCAACTCAGCTTTGTTGAATGCGCCGTAATATAGTTCAGCCTGTGTTACAACACTAATTGCCAAACGCTCTTGACCAATTTTGCGTAGCATCTGAACAATTTGGGGGTTATTTTTATAAAACTCAATCAAAATATTCGTGTCACAAAGAATCATGCTGATTGCCTAGGCCACGCTTTTTGACGAATAGCTTCTTGTTGAACATCGCGGTCTTCCCATAAGCCAGCCAGAGAGAAGAAATCCTCTGCTTGACCTTCAGAAACAACTTGGTGCTCTTCTTTGTCAGCATCAATAATATCAACAAAATCTAGCGTCTTGAGCAATTCAAATATTGAAGCCAGTTTGCTTTTGTCTCTGACCTGAATGGTAATTTGCTCCATAATATTTCCTCACTTCTGCCTATCGGGTAAAAAGATGGCACAATTTCATTATATCAGGGAAATTGATGCTTTTACCTATTTTGTCGAACAAGAACTCACTGCCCAACCTCAAAAACATGCACCACAGATTTATACTCATCGGCCAATCTTTCAATCACATACAGCAAACCCTGCTCGCGGTCAAAGGCCGCCGCGCCCACCAGAGTCAGGTTATCGCTCGGATACTCATGGTCGGGGATAAGGAGATAAGGCGTCAGGTCTAAAACAGCGTAAGGCTGAGGTTCCCAGGTCTCCATTTCACCGCGTGCCGCCGCAGCCAAGTCAGCCGGATCGTAAAAGATGATCTGCCCTTGGTAATGCTCGGCCCAATAACCCCGGTCGTCGTAGGGCCACTCTGGCACTTCGGGGCAAGAATTATCGTCAGAGCAAGAATAGTCCCAAGTCACGCCGTTGGCAAAACCATACCAGTCCTCGCCCAGGGCTTTGGTTCCCACAAAGACCACGGCAGATTTTCCCCCAGCCGTCAGCCAGGCCCCGCCCCACCAATGGTCAGAGTCTAAATAGCCATCCATGGCCGTGGTTTCGTCACTGACAATGTCGGGGATGCCCTCCACTTGCTCGCCATAGAGCAGCAGGGGCGTTAGGGATGAGAGAACCGCATTGGGGGCCGGGGGATTGCCGTCCTCCCAGGGAGCGTAGGCGAAGAGGGCCGGGCCGCGCCCGCTCCAGAGGCCTTCCCGCGCCCGACCGGTAGCCAATAACTGACCCGGAGCGTTGGCCGCCGCCCACTCCGCCGGAATCTCAAAGATGTAATCATTGGTCACATAATTGGAGTAGCTGCCGAAAACCCATGTCCCGGCCGGCTGCGGGTTCGATAAATCCAACTCGCTCCATCCGTGGGAAGGGTCAAACCCTTGGATGTGCTCCCCCCAGGCGAAGTGCAGCTTCCCGGTGGTTTGCTCTCCCTGGGGAGGCAGATACTCCAAGCCCAAGCGAGGGATGGCCAACTCCTCGGTGATTACGCCGCCGGTGATGTCGGCAAAAGGCTGCAAGGTGACAGCGGTGTTGAGTTCATCCAAGTTTTTGGAGTTGACAGGGGCGGGGATGCTGATCTCAGAAACTTGAAGGTTCTGGTCAAACCCCACGCCGTAGAGCGAGCCGGGGAAGCCATCGTCGGGGCCAGCGTGGTCGCCGCCGGGATAGTGTGTCAGGCCGTGGCCGCTGTAGTCCCAGTTGGAGCCGCCAGACCCTTCGGGCAAGCGGAACGCGCCCAGGTAGACCACCTCGTCGGGGCGGATAACGTTGGGTGATGGGACATCCTCCCCCGGGAGCGGGGCCGCCGGGGCGGAGGCTGCCGGCTCAGCTGTGTTATCCCCCGGGGAAGATTCTGGCCCCACGGATTCCCCTCCCCCGGGCAGGTTGCAGGCCAGGATAGACAAGATTACAAAGAAAACCGGCAAACATAATTTGCGTGTACGCATGGGATACCTCCTCTGAAAATAGTCGAATAAATTCGACGCTGTTGTGCAAAATCGACCTGCGTCGATTGGTTCAGCCTCGAATTCCGTTCGACGGGATGAATCTTCCTACGAAAAACGCATGGCGTACAAATCTTCATTGTACGGAGCACTTCGCCCTTGGCACCTCTCCCGCGAACACAATTGGCAGCTTTTGAAATCATGTTCTGATGGGAAACGTATGCCTGAAACGGTCTGGTTAGGAACCATCAGCAAACTATCTGTCAGACGCACGCCGATGGTTTTTTCGGTCTCGCCTAGGAGGTTGAACAATGGTCGTTGAGCTTGGATGGGCCAATCTTCCAGTGAACCGGGAGCCATTGCCGACGTTTTAGCGAGTTGGTATTGTTCTTCTATATGAGCTATGAGATACTCTCGCGCCACATCCAAGGCCATCCCGTTAATAACATCGGCATAAAAGTGGTCTAATTGGTCATCCATGGCATTTTTCCAGGCGTAAAGCTCCTCGCCACAGGTGGCCACGTATAAGAAAACGCGGTGAACGTCTTCTAAATGAACGCGGAGGATGCGGCTCTGAAAAATGTGTCCTTCAATCTCGACGCTGTCTTCCCCCTTGGCGTCAATATAAGCCATTTTATAAAGTGTTTTGGGTTTGGCAATTCCTTGAGCTACTTCTAACAATTTCCCAAAAGCTTCCGCGCTAGATTTCCCCACTTTTGTTTTTAAGGCGTATTCTATGCTGTCTTCATTCACGTTAAAGGGTATATTGTCAAATATTACTGGTTTCATATTTCCTCGCTGATTAGGTTTGCAATTAGAAGGCTATTTTAACATAGGTACGACTGCGTGGGAATGACTATGCATGATGCGTGTTGCGTGTTGCGTGAAACACGGGTCGCAATTGACTATATTTCTAAAAACTCTGGAAAAGTCAAAGCCGGTGCCCCCTCCCAGCCTCCCCCAAATGTGACAAAATACGTGTCAAATTTTGGGGAGGGGTGCGTCTCGTGCGCGAAATAATTCCTCCCCCCATTTTCGTCTCACATATTTTCGTGAGGCG
>DAOUWT010000223.1 GCA_030666985.1 Chloroflexota bacterium | reverse complement strand
CTCGTGCGCGAAGTAATTCCTCCCCCCATTTTCGTCTCACATCTTTTCGTGAGGCGCAAATGGGGGGACTGAGGGGGGCCGAGCTACCGTGAAATAAACTTACCAATAGTCGATTGACACACACGTTCTGTGTTGCGTGAAACGAGAGCTAACTTCCAACCTCCAATATCCAATATCTAATATAGGATTCCCCTTATGCCCAACAACCTCACCATCCACGAAGACCGCCCCTCATCAATAGAAGAACTCACCCCCGAAATGCTCATGGAGGCCGGCGATGCGCTCTCAAAATCGCTCATGTTTGCCCTGCGGCGCGAATATCTGGACGGCCCCATCTTTGCCAACGACTACGTGCGTGTGACCGTTGGGGAGGGGGAGATTCCCCAGCAGCCCGACTTGGCCCTGCTAAAATTGGAGCAAGTCGGCAAACCTGTCACCGACGATATGAGCGAATATCTCACCGCCATTCAGACCACTCTGGCCGCTTGCCGCGACCCGCGTTATGCCCTGATATTTATGATCTCTAGCGACGGGCTGCGCAACCGTATCTATATTGGCGTAGTCGCCCGCGAGCCAGGGACTCAGCCACGCCTGTTCGCCGACCAAGTGGGAGAATTCCTATGCTCCAACTGGCCGGGGACGCGCGTCAAACTCGTAGAAGATTACCAAGAAATTGCCCGTCACGTACACATGCCCCTCAGCACCTTCCGCCACGCCCGAGCTTTCACCGGCATTCCCTCTATAAAAAAGAGTACACAACCCCAAAAATACCCCCAAAGCGTAGACCGTTTTATGCGCGGCCTGCGTGGCAAACCTTACCTTTATATGGTGGTCGCTGAACCCGTACCGGAGCGCGAAGTTGGGGAGATCATCACCTCTTGCCACACCCTTTCGGGGCAGGTACACGCTTTCACCAAAGCCACCCTCAACCGCAGCACGGGGGCGGGAATCACTGAAAGCGTCTCCCGCTCGGAGGGGGAATCCACCTCCACGGCTAAGACTGTGGGAAGTTCCGAGAGCGAGAGCGCGGGAGGCAGCAAGGGCGCGTTGGGCACAGCTTTAGATAAATCATCCGGGAAGGGCAAGGTTCTAAAAGGAGCCGGGCTGGGAGCGGTTTCGGCCCTCTTGGTGGCCGCCGGGGGGCCTTTTTTGCTCTCTGGGATGCTGGGAATGTTGGGACAATTGCTGCCATCTAGCACGGCCTCAAGCGTCAGCGGCAGCACCTCATCCGAGTCGGAGACGGTGGGACGCACCCGTGGGGAAGCCTTCAGCGAGGGGACATCCACCAGCGAATCCCTCTCTTTTGGGCGGGAGTACCTCAACCGCCACGCCGAATCTTGCGAAAAATTGCTCACCGAGACCGTGGAGCGTTTCGAGACGGCCCGCGCCCAGGGATGCTGGAACGTGGGCGTCTACCTCCTCAGCGACCGGGTGGAAACCGCGGCCCAGGCTCAGGCCCAGTTGAAAGCCCTGGTCAGCGGAGAGAAGACAAACTTCGAGCCGGTCCGCTTCCACGACCTGAGCCAGGTGTGGGATGGTCAGGCCCAAGTCGCCCTGGACACATTCTCCCAGCCCCCGCTGCGCCTGGCGTCTCCCGGTCAGGACGCGTTTTTGCAGCATCCCATGGGGAGAGTTTTCGAAGGTCTCACCACGCCCATGAATACAGAAGAACTATCACTGCTGACCAACCTTCCCCTACGGGAAATGCCAGGTCTTCCCATGCAGCCCACAGCTTACTTCAGCTTAAACCCTCCCTGGCCCGAAAATCCCGCCCACGCTCTCCATCTTGGCAATCTTCTGGAGGGGGGCAAAGAAATCCCCAATTTGAACTACGACGTGGACATTGACTCCCTCACGCGGCACATTTTCATCACCGGGATCACCGGCAGCGGAAAATCCAATACCTGCCGCCGCATCATCAGCGAATTAATGGAGAGCGGGAAGAATTTCCTGGTCATTGAACCCGCCAAAGATGAGTATGTGCAGTTAGCCCTAGCCTACAACCAGGCCGGGGCATTTGACCGTGAGATTGCCGTCTACATGCCGGGGCGGGGGGAATGGGGTGGCCAGCCGCTGGAGAATTTGCGCCTCAACCCCTTCGATATCGTCCAGATTCCGGGCGCGCTCACGCAGGTGATGCCGCACCTCGACCGGCTGAAATCCATCTTCAACGCCAGCTTCCCAATGTACGAGATTTTGCCCGTGATACTTGAAGAAGCGTTGGTGGATTTATACGACAGCCAGGGTTGGCTTGAAGAGGCCCTGCCGCCTGCTGAGATCGGACGCCCCACGCTGGAGAATCTCTACAACCGCATCACCGGCGTGGTGCGCGAGAAGGGCTACGAAGAGCGCATTACGGCCAACATCACCGCCGCGCTGCGCACGCGCATTGGCAGCCTGCTGCGCGGCTGGAAGGGCCGCATGTTCGACCAGGCCTTCTCTACCCCCTGGGCCGAACTCTTTGACCGCCCGGTGGTGGTCAACCTGAGTCATCTGGGAGACGACGCCGATAAATGCTTCACCATGGCCCTCCTGCTCAATTTCATGTACGAGTACCGTCAGGCCCAGCACGAGAGCGCGGGTTCCCCCGAATCGAGCGAGCTGCGCCACCTGGCCGTCATTGAGGAGGCTCACCGCGTGCTGCGCTTGGCCCCCCAACGCACCGACTCCGCCAACCCCCAGGCCAAGATGGGCGAGATGTTCGCCGACATCCTGGCCGAGATCCGCGCCTATGGGCAGGGCATGGCCATCATTGACCAGGTTCCCGCCAAGCTCGTCCCCGACGCTATCAAGAACACCAACCTCAAGATCATCCACCGCCTCGTGGCCGCCGACGACCGCAGCGCCATGGCCGGCGCGCTGGCCCTCACCGAAGACCAGGCCAAAGTCATCGCCCGTCTCAAGGTCGGTCAGGCCATCGTCTGCGGCATCCAGGACGACATGGCCTCGTGGGTCAAAGTGGCTTATACGCCGATGCAGAGGGTTAGGAATCAGGGACTAGGGACTAGGAATCGGTGACTAGGGACTAGGAATCAGTAGACCAGTTTTTCCTAGTCACTAGTTCCCTAGTCACTAGTCCCCTAGTCACTAGTTCCCTAGCCCCTAGTCACTAGTCCCTAGTCACTAGCCTCAAAAGGAATTTACATGAACGACCTCCCCGCATCCACCATCAAACGCACCCTCATCTACCTCAATCTGCTCTCATTTGTGACGCCGGAGCGGGCGGGAGAAGTGTCTCCCGTGGGAGAATTGCCTCCCCTGCGGGGGGATTTTGGGGAGGGCTGGCCCGGGGCGGTGGAGAAAGCCGCCTGGCTGGTGGTCTCTTTCCAGAGCGCGAGCCGCAACCCGGACGGCGAACTCGTGGCCGGGCTGGCAGACGCCGCCCGGGGCGCGGATTCATCCCCGGAGGCTTGCCGCGCTTTCCAGGCAAAGATGGACGCTCTCGCCCAGCTCCCCGGCCGTGCCAAGGAGAGCAACCGCCTCCACCGCAAGAAAGGCTGCCGGTTTTGCGAATCCCCCTGCCGGTATGGATATTTCTCCCTCATCTCCGAGCCGGATTTCAAAGAATTGCAGCACGCACTCGAAGCTGAAAACAGCAAGCCGCTCGCCGAACGGCAGCCTATCCAGGCCGTATGGCATTTTACACTAGAGCATTTATCCCAAGCAATAGATATAGGTCAAATACCTATCGCTGCCAATCACCTGGGAAATTTGGCCTATTGCATGGTAGCCCTAGCCACTATTAAATCACGTTTTGCTTTCCCTGAAGAGCAAATGAGAAAATTCCAAGATTTGAATCAAGCTATGATTAGATATGCGAAGTGAGCAGTGATGAGTGATGCGTAATGAGTGATGAGTAATGAGTAATGAGTGACTCTCCACTCAATGTCATTTTGAACGCGCTTCGTACCGAAGGGTGAGAAATCTTTCCGTCGCAAGCGAATGGCAGACTGAACCCAAGATTTCTCCTCGTTATTCGTCGAAATGACATGTTTAGTTCCACTAACTTAGTGACATTGACTCGCCCATTCACCACAGGAGGTCTTACCACAAATGCCTAAAGCCGCTCGTCTGATGGGGAAACTGCCGCAAGAAGAAAAGCCTCAAACCTGGGTTTTAGAGGGAGAAACCTCCTTTATAGGCCGTCAACCATCTGCTAATATAACCCTCCCCTTGCCGCGCATCTCCCGCCAACATGCAAAAATCACCAACACCTCACAAGGTTATTTCATGGTGGATTTGGGAAGCCGCAACGGAACATTTATCAACGGGGAAGAGATTGGCCCAGTGCCGCAACGTCTCGCCACGGGGGATGAGATCGTCCTGGGGGGGGAGGTTGTTCTGCACTTCAACGACCCCTACGAGACCATCAATGGGAAGATGCTTGGGCGCGTAGAAGGAGTCTGGATCAATCCCCAAACGGGTGCCGTATGGGTAGATGCCCAACAAGTCAAGCCGCCACTCTCAGTGCCCCAATATGCCCTACTTTCGATCCTTTACCAAGCAGAGGGAAAGATAGTCTCGCGGGAGCGCATTATCGCCCACGTTTGGTCAGACGCAGCCTCAGAAGGTGTCAGCTCAGATGCGGTCAACGGGCTGATAAAACGCTTGCGTGCCAGGTTGCATGAAGCTCAGCCAAATAGAGAGTATATTGAAGTCTTGAGAGGTCACGGTCTTCGTTTGGTTCAGGATTAATGGAACGCGTCTCCTCTACCCATTTAAGTACTTGAGCAAAAATATCCCAGCATTTGGGAACAAAGCCTGCGAAGTTTCCATTTCTGCTCAACTACTTCCAACGCTCTGAGGGGAACGGCAGTTCAATGCTCTGAGGGGAACGGCAGTTCAATGCTCTGAG
>DAOUWT010000328.1 GCA_030666985.1 Chloroflexota bacterium | reverse complement strand
GATGGTGTGTTGCGTGATGCGTGGTGCGTGGTGCGTGATGGAGCGAAATACGTTTCACGTCTTCACGTTTCACGTTTTATGTTTTGCGTTTTACCAACGGGAGGTATTTTACCCCATAGTGGCAAAATTCACAAGAAGGGAGAATTAGTCATTAGTCATTAGTCATCAGTCATTAGTCATTAGTCATTAGTCAGTAGTTATTAGTATGTAGTCATCAGTCGATAGTCATTAAGTTAGGCAATCACTCATCACTCATCACTCGTCACTCATCACTCATCACTCTTCACTCGTCACTCTTCACTCGTCACTCATCACTCTTCACGTTTCTTCTGTCTCGGCAAGCACGCTTTCAAAGACTTCTTCCTTGGGCACGGGTTCCAGGATTCCGTTACAGCGTGCGCAACGCGCAAAGGGCGCGGCCATATTGCCTAAATCGAAGCGGCGCAGCACGTCCACGATTTGCGCCCGGGGATCAGAATCCCGCACGCAATAGCCGTGGGTGACTATTTTGCGCTTCAATAGCCCGCGATCTCGGGTCAATAAAATCCGTTCCTCGGAACTGGAAATCTCGGCCAATTCAGCGTCATCAAAATCATTCTCGTAAAGGGTGTCAAATCCCAAAAGGCGCAAATATCCTGCCAATTTCCTCAAGTGACTATCGAGCACAAAGCGCGGTTCCCGCAAAGGTTCGGGGCGCACCTCCGTCACCGAAGCCACGTCCAAGGCCTCGAAGACGGGATAAACGCTGACGCGATCCCCCTCCTCCACCTGATAGGCAAAATCTACCGAGACGCCATTGGCAAGGATCAAATCCACCTCAGTGTGGGGAATCCCCAAAGACTCCAAGAGGTGCTTGACCGTCTCGTGCCCGGCAAAATGCAACTCAAAGCTCACCTGCCGTTTTTCGGGAGGGAGGAAGTAGTTTAGTTCAGCGTAAATGCGGAAGTTGGCGTGGGGCATGGGGGGAGTGTGGCGTGAAACGTGAGGCGTGATGAGTGAACAGTCTTCAGTCTCCGGTCTACCAACATACCCGCTTCCCAATATACCAACCTCTACTCCGGTTCAACTCGCAGGAGGTCATCTTCCATTATAATGCGGGCAGGCAAAAAGGCGCGGATGATTTCGGCATTGGTGCGCAGATGAGCCGTGATTTTGGGAATGCGGATTTCCGAAACGCCGGAGGCCAGAGCGAGGGGCAAGAGGAGTTGGTCGGCCAGGTATTCGTCGATGACGCCTTCGGTGTCCAAAAAATCTTGCACCGCGTCCACCGCTTCGTCGGCCACACGCTCGGCCCGTTTCCCCCTTGCGCCGAGGGAAAAATAACAAACCTGAGAATTAGCAAACTCCGCCAAGAGCAGCATCATTGTACCTTTTCCGTGAGAGGGGAGATTTTTGAGGCGGATATCATTGAGGGGATAGCGGCTGCCGAGACGGCCCACCACCCGGTCGCGTTGGCGTTTGGAGATGTGGCCGGGGAGGTTGGACGCCGCCGACAGGCCCCGAATCTGGCGCAGGGGGCCGCGTTCCCTAACCAGGAGCGGGAGCCAAGCCTCAGCGGGCCGAACGCTGGCCACAATCCGCCCTCCCCCACGGGGAAAGTAACCGGCCTGTTCCAGAGTCAAGTCGCCTTCGAATCCCAATTTGCGCATGTAGGGCAGCCACTGCCAGGCCAAATAATGGTAACACGGACTCCAATTGACGTGGGTTCCTCCGCTGATAGTCACGCGAGATGGTTTTTGCGCCATGCTCAAGGGCAGAAAGATGGTTTGCAAAACCAGGCCCGTCGCGCCGGCGGTAGGAATTTTGAAGTAGTAATTCCCCCCTTGAACCGGCCCTGGCTGAAAACGGATTTCCTGGCTATGGAGTTCCGCGCCCTCAACCTGCGCTCCGCTGATGGCAGCCGCAGCTTTCACGGCCTGCAAGTGCTGGTGCCGCAGGCCTGGCTTGGAACGCTTGGCTCTTATATTGACTATACGAAGTGGTTTACCAGTGATCACCGAGAGCGTGAGCGAAGTCCGCAAAATTTGGCCGCCACCCTCACCGGTGGAACCGTCAATAATCACCATTCTTTCACCCTCCCGTGAGCACGGACGCCCGCTGGATCTGGCGATCCAGCTCGAGCAAACTGTCAATAATCACCATTCTCGCACCCGCTCATAAGCCGCCGGACACCGGTCTTCAAAAACGGGCATCCAGCGCCGAGTTTCTTCAACTTTTTGGAGATTAATCTCTGCGGTAAGTAAAACTTCGTTCTGGCCTCCCTCCACGACGGGAACGCCCATGGGGTCAAGTATTGCGCTGTGTCCGCCCAATTGCGCTCCCTGGCTGCGGCCAACCTTGTTCACAGCCGCCACGAAATACTGGTTCTCGATGGCCCTGACCTGGAGCAGCTTCCGCCAATGAGTTATGCGTCGCTCCGGCCATTCGGCGACCAACAAGACCAACCTGGCCCCACGGAGCGCGTAGGCCCGGAACATCTCCGGGAAGCGCAAATCGTAGCACACCGCCAGGCCCGCCTTCCCCCAGGGGGTATGCGCCAGCACCAATTCCTCTCCGGCGTTCAACCACTTCTCTTCCTCCAATAAACGGAAAAGGTGAATTTTGCGGTAAATGGCGAGTGTCTGCCCATCCCGGCCATAGAGATAAAACGTGTTATAGACTTTGCCATCGCGGCTCTCCAATAATGAGCCTCCCAGGGCCATATCGTGTTCCTGGGCCAAATTCGACATCTGAGCGAACAACCCGGCCTCAAGTGGGGCGGCATATTTCTGGCAATGTTCCAGGTCATACCCGCTGGCCCATAACTCTGGGAAAAGGGTCAGGTCACTCCCCCGCCGGGCGGCCTCGGCAGCCCAGGTGCGAACACGCTCCAGGTTGGCTTGGGGCTGCCCAAATTCAAATTGCATTTGTGCTAAGGAGATTGTGAGTTTCATAAAATGATTTTACCATAAAGCACTATTGCCCTGTTGAGTTCTCTCGAAACGTTGAAACGGGAGTGCTAAAAAGTTGTTGGTTAATTCACGCCCCCCTCAATCCCCCCAAATGCCAAAAACAGGAATTTGGGGGGAAGAATCATGCCCCTCCCCTAAATTCGACATCTTCTCGTCGCATTTGGGGGAGGTCGGGTGGGGG
>DAOUWT010000340.1 GCA_030666985.1 Chloroflexota bacterium | reverse complement strand
TCATTTTACCTGAAACCACAAAATCCGTTAGAACCAGAGACAATCAGCCTGCTCTGTGTTATTGTAGATGAATAAATCGATACAGAGCAGGCTGTATTTTAGTATATTGGTGGATTGGTAAATTGGGAAACTGGCTTGGTATCCGTGCCCAATTTCCCAATCTACTAATTTACTAATCTACCAATTTACCAATCTATTAATTTACCAACTTACCAATATACCGATCTCCCAATCTACCAATATAGGAGAAGAATTTATGAAAGCTTTATCAAAACGTCTTGATTACCTCTTCCGCTCCACGAAAGGACTGACCTTAGTCGCCATTGCGATGGTCGCCATTGTGACAGCGATTTGGGGTACCCTTTCTGGCCCTATGGTCAAGTGGGGCGTTCGAGACATCACTGTCAAAGTGCTGGGCATGGACTTAGCCCACGCCGACCGTGAAGGACGTATCATTATGCTCTATCACACCCTTGCTATGGCTGTCATTGCCATTGAGGTTTATTTCATCACAGAAGTCGTCCCGATGAAGCGACGAGAGCAAGTTACTATCAATGGCATGATAACAATTGGTTATCTGCTCGCGATGATCTTTGGTTTAGGCTTCGCTTATTTTGGGCATAATTTTGCCTTTCATGGACTATTCCTTGTTGGGCAGACTCTAATCTTCTTTTCTGGGCTTATGTTGCTCGCCGCACTCTGGCCCTGGAAGAAAGAATATCTTTTACCAGAAGGCTCCCCCTATTCACGCTCTAAAAAAGGCGTAGACCTGGAACGCGTCGCCTTCTTCGCAATGGCGGCGATGACTTTGACCTCTGCTATTTGGGGCGCCGTGACAGGCTCATATTGGGGCAACGGGCATGAGACATTCTTGGGTGAAGACATCATTCGACATCCCGGACACACAGCCTTGCAAAAAGCCATTATCGGGCATTTGCATATTATGGTCTCTTTGGTTGCTTCAGCGATCACTTTGATTGTCGGCAAATGGCTCGATTTCAAAGGCAAATTGCACCAATGGGGTATGCCTATGGGGATTTTCGGTATTATTGTCCTCACGGCAGGCGCACTTTCTATCGTTTGGCTGGAATGGGCGCACACGATCATTTACGTCGGTGCAGTCTTCATTATGATGGAAGCCTTGTTCTTCGTAATTTACTCATGGGATATGCTAATTAAAACTGGCATAGCAGGTATTGAAAAACCATCCTTTGGACAAAAAATCGCCGCCTTATTCCGCGATCCGCTCAAATTCGGCGTTGGCTGGCAGATGGTTTTCATGAACTTCACCGTCAGCGGCGTTGGTATCTTCTTGGCTGTTCGCCTAGATAAAGTCTTTCGTGTTTGGCCCCACCGCGAAGAACGCATCACCCTGACCGGGCACTGGCACATCCTGGCCGCATTAATAGCCACAATTATCATTATGTATTACGCTGACCTTTCTGGCATCAAAGGCAAAATTCGCAAGTGGTTTGGCTGGGTGCTGATTATTGCCTCAGATGTGTCTTTTGGAGCAGCGACCATTTTCTCGATGAAGCGCCTTTTTGTAGATGCTTCTCATCAACAAACTGTCGTCAATAATACCATGTTAGCGATAGATTTTGGCTTGGGCATTGTCCTCGTCATGTTCTCTATCTTCATGGGCTGGCGACTTTATGACCTCTTCCTAGACAAAGGACTATGGGAAAAAGAGTTCAGCGAAGAGAAACAAATCAGCGCTAAGAGCGAACTTGAAGAACAAAAACGCAAACTGGCTGAACTTGAAGAAACTTTAAAGGAGGTGGCATAATGAAAAAGCTCATCTTTAGTTTACTTTTACTTACCTTATTTGTTGCCGCTTGTCAGGCAACGCCCCTTAATGAGCAGGAACCGCCTCCCTATATTGACACAGGCATTGACGCAGAGTCGTGGGTAACTATCCCCGCCGGAGCCTTCCCACATGGGCAAGAAAGCCACATGACAGATATTGATTATGATTATGAAATGATGGTCACAGATGTCACCGTTGAACAATATGCAAAGTTCTTAAACGAAGCTCTTGCTTCAGGTGGCGCGACAATCGGCGAAGTTGAAATTTTTGCTGACCGTGGAGACATAAGCTGGACAGTAGAAGGCGTAAAAGGTTACTATCCCGGCGACCCCTTTGACGGATACAAACACGAAGAAGAAGTTTTACCCGGCGATAAAATTTATATCCCCTTTGAAGATGCTCTACGCCTAAGCCGCGATGGAGAAATTTTCACTGCCATCGCCGGATATGAAAACCATCCCATGACGATGGTCACCTGGTTTGGCGCTAACGCCTATTGTGAGTACTACGGGTATCGCCTACCCCTCGAACTCGAATGGGAGAAAGCCGCCCGCGGCACAGGAGTTAACGAAAACGGCGATGGTCTCCCCTTCCCCTGGGGCTATGAAATTCACGGACACAACGCCAATTTCTATGCTTCCACTGATATTTTCGAAGAGATGTACGGTAAATTAGGCAGCACCTCCCCCGTTGGCTTCTATAATGGTAAAACATACAGCATAGAAGGCTACGAAGATTACGAAACCATTGACTCTGCCAGCCCCTACGGACTCTACGACATGGCAGGAAACGTCTGGCAGTGGGTGGGCGATGACCACCACGACCAACATTATCGCATCTTGCGCGGCGGCTCTTTCTTCACCTACGAAGTTGACTTGCGTGTCTGGAAAGAAAACGGCGTAGCGCCGTACCACTACGATCCCGACGTGGGATTTAGATGTGCTAGTGATTAGTGGACTGCATCAGGGATTAGGAAATCGGGAAAACAGGGAACAGTAAACTAGAGAAAAGGTGTCAAAAATGAGTAAGCTGGACTACTGCTCCCTGATATACTGTTCCCTGATCCCCTGATCCCCTGATCCCCTGATTCCCCGATCCCCCGGTTCCCCTGTTCCCCTGGTACCTCCGTCT
>DAOUWT010000138.1 GCA_030666985.1 Chloroflexota bacterium | reverse complement strand
TGGAGGATAACCTTGCTGCTCGACAACTCAATCACCACCATTCTCTTCGACTTGGACGGAACCCTCGTCCACCACACACCCTCGTCCCTGGACGTCTTTCTGCAAATTCTGGATGAAACGGGCATTGAACGTGCGCGTGACCCCCAAGCGTGGCAGCGAGCCAGGCGTTGGATTCACTACTACTGGGCGCAATCCCCTGAGCTTATTGAAGATGTGAAAACCTTTGGAAAATCAGGGGAATTGACAGATGTCTTTTGGAAGAATTATTTGCGGAAGAAGCTAGTCGTGGTGGGAGTTTCAGAAGCGGAGGCAGACGAACTGCTCCCCCAGGTTGCCCCGCTCATGGACGAGAGGCACCAACCCCTCAGCAGCGTCCCCGCCGAGGTGCCGCCCACCCTCAGCGCCCTCCGGGGGGAGGGCTTCACGCTGGGGCTGGTATCCAACCGCTCGGAACCTTTCCAAGAAGAAATCACAGGGCTGGGGCTGGCAGAATTCTTCGACTTCGCCATCACCGCCGGCGAGGTGGGGAGTTGGAAGCCGGACGGTAAAATCTTCCACCGCGCCCTGCGTCTGGCCGGGAGTGCGCCCGAAAACGCCCTCTACGTGGGGGATAATTACTATGCCGACATCCTGGGAGCGCAGCGGGCCGGAATCCGCCCCATTTTGATTGATCCCAAGGACGTTTTCCCCAACGCGGAGTGCCCGGTGGTTGTGTCAGTGGGCGGGTTAGTTGGGAGACTGGTAAATTAGGAAATTGGTAAACTGGTAAATTGGTTGTCTGGCACGTACCAATTTACCACTCCCCAATATACCAACTTATCTTTCTATATACACCGTCTGTGTGGGGTAAGCGAACTCAATGCCTTCTTTGGCGAAGCGCTCGTAGAGGGCCAGGTTGATTTCTTGCTGAAAATCCAAGAAGAAGTTAGTATCAGGGTCTTGGACATGGTAGACAATTTCATAATTGAGGGAAAAGTCTGCCATTTTAGTAAAGTGTGCCCGCTCGAAGCGGACATGTTCTAGAGGAGAAATAATCTCTTCCACAATACCTGGGATGCGGGCCAATTTCTCGGGCGGAGTGCCGTAAGTCACCCCTATTAAAAACGCTATCCTGCGCTCCTCGTGCCACTTGTAATTACGGATGCGGCTGTTCAAGAGATCGGTATTGGCAAAAATAAGCTCCTCTCCCGTTAAGCTGCGAACACGGGTGCTCTTCAGGCCAATGTCTTCTACGGTGCCTTCAAAATCATCAAGGACAATATAATCTCCAATCACAAAGGGTTTGTCCAGGGCAATGGACAATGAGGCGAACAAATCCCCTAAAATGTTCTGCACGGCCAGGGCAATGGCAATCCCCCCAATGCCCAAGCTAGCCACCAGGGAATTCACCTCCACTCCCAAGTTATCCAAAGTCAAAAGCCCAACAATGACCCAAAGAGCAATCCTGGCAATCAAGCCCAGCGCGTCAATGGTCGTGGCATCAGCATTTTCCTCTTCTTCCATTTTCTCCGACATTTGGCGGGTAACAAAGTAAGTAATCAGCCCCGCTCCCCACAATCCTGCCTGGATGAAGAAAACAAGCCGAGTAGTTTTGACTACCCATACAAGGACTGTCTCTGGAAAAGTGAGGAAAAGTGAGCCAACGTAAATGCCAATCGCCAACAAAAAGAAGAAGCGGGTTTGGCGCAGCAGAGGAAGCAAATAATCATCAATCTTTGTTTTGGATTTCTTGATTAGAGCCGCAACTCGCTTTTCCAGAATCCATCTGATGAGCTGCAATACCAGCACCGTGAGGATGAAGGCCGCTAGAGCGATCAACCAGGTTTGAACTGTGTTTTCATAAAAAGAGTATTCTAAAATATCCATTGTTTTCCTTTTGCAATTGTGGCAATTTTGGCACCCGGGGACGGGTTTCGCTGTGCGTACGGTGTTGCCTTGGCGAGAGCTTTTTTCACTGCCTTTTTGCAGGCGGCAGGCAAATAAACTTGGGCTATGCTGTACGTTTACTCATAATCCCCAAATTGCTCTCGGATTTTTTTGTGACCAACAAGACTCGAAAATGCCGTATAATTTCCTGTTTCCCAGCTCACTCGCCCAGCAACAATAGCTGGTGCAATTTTTAGGTGATCTGCAAAAGATCGTATATTTTGCGTTCGATTTGAAGCCAGCAATTGTTCTTCTTCTCGCTCCCATGCATCCGTTGGTATCAAAATATCTCTGGCGAAATAATTAGCTTCTCTTTCTTGTAGATTATCTGATTCGGATGCAAAGTGATACGTATCATCAAAAAATGCCATCTTACTATCTTGACTCAGATGCAAAAAAGCATGTGCAAGTTCATGTACCAACGTAAACCAAAAATTATCTATTCTGTCGTATCGCAGAGTCATTCCAATAATTGGGCGTCCAGTGGGAGAAGAAAAACAGGCCCCATCTAAATATGTACGTGGAAGGTGCTTGAGTACAATAAAATGGATTCCCTTTTTATTTAGTAACTCTGCTGCCATTTGAGGGCCTTGTGAAAAATAGCTTAACTTGACTACTTCTCTGATGAGGCTCTCATTTAGATTTTCCTGTAAAAAGGGAAGCAAATCTTCTTGTAAAGCAAATTCAATCACCCTTGCCTGCCACGCGATCAAGGCGTTTGTGTCAACTTCCTTGTCGGAATTCCTACAATAGACAGGTTGGGGCATTGTATCACCAAAAACCGAGAATAAGTCCAGCAGTAATTCTTCAGCTTGTCCTTTGGCCTGTTGCAAAGTGCCATTAAAAGCTCTAAAATAACCTCGTTTGAACATTTCCGCGAAAGGATAGTCTTTATAGTTATGTTTGCAATCGGATAATTTTTGATCGGTATCTTGCAACAATACCTCAGTCGGGATACCCAAACCATCGTGCAGGGCGCGCATCATGGAAAGGCTCAAAGTACGCTTGCGGTTCAATATTTCGGAGACTTTACTTTGACTGCCCAAGTATTTGCGCATATCTTTGCGCGTTAGTCCTTCTTGCTCCATGCGGAACTTGATGGCTTCAACAGGGTCTGGTAGAGCAATGGGATAATGAACTTCCTCATATTGTTCAATCAACATCGCAAACAATTCCAATTCACCCTCTTCAGGTGAACCGGGCTCAGCATCCATTAACCCTTCAACATAAACCAGGGCTTCTCTGTATTCATCTTCGGAGTGTAAAATTTTTGCTTTCATCAGACGATCCCTCAAACACTCTCTGCGTCTATTTTGTCATACTCGGCGTGCGTGCTAATAAACCGAATATACACGACACTAGTGTTATAGTGGATTTTAACGACCAACCGATATTTATTTCCGGCGATATTGAACACAACTCGATTGTTGTGCAGAATACTGGCATTGCCATATTTGTTTTTGATGTCTGCTGGCGTTTCCCAAACGGCGTGTTTTACTTCAGCGTACCAAGCCTCCAGCGGTTCCTTAGCATCGCGGTATTTTGGTGTTTCGTAAAACGTCTTCAACGTACTTCTAGCAATGACTCGCATATTCTCTCTTATTTATATCCTATTACGGGATAAAAGTCAATATAAATATACCCTCGCGGGATTATCGACGCCCTTACGGGCGATTCCCTAACAGCCCCTCCAACTGATTCACCCCATTCACCGCTTGGGGGAGTTGACCGAGGGCAAGCATGGAAGAGATACCGCTTATTTCAGCGGAACGATTCTGCAGGAGCGGCCCGCTGAACTGGGCAAAGCCAGCTTGGGCGTTAGCACCAAGTTGACCAACGTTCTGCAATTCGGGGAGGGTGAGCTTCCCATCGGCCAGCGCGGCGCGGGCCGCGTCCACGTAGGTAAACGCATCCAGGAGAGCTTCCCGGCGCGTGCCGGCAATTTCTGAGGGGGCCATATTCGTGATCATCTCGGCTCGATTTTCAGCCTCAGTCTGGCGGGCGTCCAGCCAAGCGTCTCTCGCTTCAATCAGGCCTGCCGTATCAACCTGGGCAGCCACTTGCTCAAATTGAGCGACAACCTCCTCGGCGACCGCCAGACCTCCATCCAAGGCCTCTTCAGCCATAATGAGCAGCTCAACCATATCAGTAGCAAAGGCGGCCAATTCGTCCAAGTCATCCTCCATCTCCAGTAACAAGTAGAGAGTCTCTGTGGCCAATTCACCATAAATATCATCATAAAGGTACATTAAATCCTCGGCCAAGGCAAGGGCGTAGGCCAGGTCAGAGATTAAGGCTTCTATCTCATCCATTTCCTCCTGCGTGAGCGTGCCATCTGAGGCGGCATCGTCGGCTGCCGTGCTGGCCTGCTCGGAAGCGTCCTCTGCATTACTGACCGCCTTGTCAATCTCGTCAGCCATTTCTTCCTCGCTCATATCACCATAAGCATCCTCATCAACGGCGGACATTGCGCTCATGGTGGCCTCGACCGCCTCGGCAACCGCCGCCTCCACGGCCTCATCTACCGCGCCCTGAAACTCTTCCTCAGCGACGACCGTTTGGGTCAGGGCGGCATCCATTGTGGCCTGCGTCTCAGGCGTGGGCGTCTCGGTTGCCGAATCCGCACTTGGAGACGGTTCAGCAAAATCATCACAGCCCGTTGCGGAAATAAGGATTATCAGAATAACAAGCGCGGAAATGATGGTAAATGGTCGATTAAGTTTCATGGGTTACTCCTTTAAGGGTGAAGATAAAATTATACGGCAGTCAAAGCGGTCAAAGCGAATGAATTCGCCGCTGACCCGCGAAATCCGCCTTCGCGGATTAGAATCGATCAATACCAACCGACGAAGGTCGGTGTGTCTGCAAAAACAGCAGACCTGGCAGAACAGGGTTGATTTCCAATCGATTTACTACCAAGTGACGATAAACAAAAGTGATAGCTGCATGTCGTCGGAAGTATTTTTTCATTTGACAGATTATAACATTTTTTAGCGTGGTGCGTGGTGCGTGAAGACCAATATCTAATCTCCAATCTCCCCCAAGCCATCAAAAACAGGCTATAATGAGAAAACCATACCCCGGTGACCACACAAAAAAGTCAGTATCCAATGAAATACGCAATCCAAACACATCAACTAATAAAACAATACCCCCAGAACCAAACCTGGAAGAACCTCTTCAAATGGAGAGAACTTGACCCGCCCGCCGTGAACCAGGTCTCGCTGGCTATCCCAGAGGGGGAAATTTTTGGGCTGCTCGGCCCCAACGGAGCCGGGAAGACCACCCTGGTGAAAATGCTGAGCACGCTGATCACCCCCACATCGGGGTCAGCATTGGTAAACGGTTATCGCCTCAGCCAGGAGCGGCACATCAAGGCCTCTCTTGGCCTGGTAACTAGCGATGAACGCAGTTTTTATTGGCGCTTATCGGGCCTAGAAAACCTAAAATTTTTCGCCGCCCTCCACGGGATGCCCAAGGCCAATGTCCCGGAGCGCGTGGATGAAGTACTAGCCCTCGTGGGACTCACCGAGAAGGCCCGCCAGCCCTTCAGAACCTACTCTACCGGGATGCGGCAGCGCCTCTCCATTGCGCGGGCTTTGCTGCACCAGCCCAAAATTCTCTTCCTCGATGAACCCACCAAGGGCCTAGACCCCTCTGTAACCCGCCAGCTCCACGCCCTCATCCGGGAGAAGCTCACCCAGCAGGAGGGCATCACGGTTTTCCTGACCACTCACCGCCTAGACGAAGCGGAGACCCTGTGCGACCGGATTGCGGTCATGAACAAGGGGAAGATTTTGGCGTGCGGCACCCTTGGGGAATTGCGTGAGGAGTTTGGGGAGGATACGTTGCGGGAGATTTTCCCGGCCGTCATCGAGAATCAGGTCCGGGACGTGGGGACCGCGGGGGACGCCCTCCCCGCCCTGGGGCCTGCTTCACCCTCCCAGGAGCGTCTTCCAAGCCCCAGCGGGGAGGCCCTATCCCTGGCCGGCTCCCCCCTCTCCAAGGCGTTAGCCTTCCTCCGCCGCGACTTGAAATCCGAACTAACTTATCGCCTCTCCTTCTTCCTCCAATTCTTCAAGGTTTTTTTCTCTATAGCCGTGTTTTATTTCATCGCCCAAATGCTGGGAGAAGCCGCCATCCCGCAATTGCAGCCCTACGGGGGAGATTATTTTGCATTTGTGCTGATTGGGATTGCTTTGTCGGAATATTTTGGGGTGGGATTATCGGCCTTTTCAGGGAGTTTGCGAAAGGCTCAAACCACGGGCACTCTGGAGGCCATGTTGAGCACGCCCACCAGACTTTCCACGGTGGTGGTCAGTTCCTCGCTGTGGAGCTATCTCCTGACCACGTTCCGGGTACTGGTTTACCTGGGCGTGGGAGGGCTGTTCCTGGGCGTGGATCTCGCGGGCAGCAACCTCGGCGCGACCTTGTTGATACTGGTCTTGACGATCATCTCTTTTAGCAGCTTGGGGATTTTGGCGGCCAGTTTCATTATTGTGCTCAAGCGGGGAGACCCCATCACCTGGATATTTGGGGCCCTTTCCAGCCTCCTGGGGGGGATTTACTATCCGGTCGAGATTTTGCCGGGGTGGATGCAGGTACTCTCTGCCTTTTTGCCCGTTACCTATTCCCTGCGGGGGATGCGCCTGGCCCTGCTGGAGGACGCCAGTTTGGGCGCGCTCAAGCTGGACGTGTTGGCTCTGCTGGCCTTTAGCGTGGTGCTCGTCCCGCTGAGTTTGGCCGCTTTCCGCTACGCGGTGGGGAGAGCCAAAGTGGATGGGAGCTTGACGCATTATTAAAGTGAAACGTGTTGCGTGATGCGTGATGCGTGTTGCGTGAAACACGGGTCGCAATTGACTATATTTCTAAAAACTCTGGAAAAGTCAAAGCCGGTGCCCCCTCCCGGCCTCCCCCAAATGTGACAAAATACGTGTCAAATTTTGGGGAGGGGTGCGTCTCGTGCGCG
>DAOUWT010000220.1 GCA_030666985.1 Chloroflexota bacterium | reverse complement strand
TTATTCGTTTTATTTTTCCAATTCTGTTTCTGGTCATGCCATTGAATACGTTGACCTTGGTTTGCCTAATAGTAATTTTCGCACCAGCAATATCCACGCCGATGTCAATGGTCACCCAGTAGATGTTTCCACTTCGGAATATCAGGGCAGCGGGAGTGGTGTAGCAGTTGTCCTGGGAGGCTACGCCATTGCTCCCGGCGCCAGAGGCATGGTACATGTTTATGCAGCCTCTATAGAAGGCGTAGTTTACCCCGACACAGAGGGGGATGGCTACGCTAGCGCGGTGTTCGCCCCATCCTGGTTTGGGGAAAAATACGTTTACGGCAGCACAGACCTGACCATGGTGTTCCACCTCCCCCCCGGGGTGCAGCCCGACGAACCCCGCTGGCACGCTGCGCCCAGCGGCTTCCCCGAATCCCCCTCCGCCGGACATGACGAGGCAGGGCACATCACCTACACCTGGAACAATCCCAACGCTAATGGATACACCAAATACAAGTTCGGGGCTTCTTTTCCCGAAGGATATGTGCCCGCCGCGGCGGTAGAAAAACCCAGCCCATGGGAAGGTCTGGGGATAACGACGGATGCCCTGGTGGGTTTATGCTGCCCCGGAGGTGTATTCCTAGGAAGTATTCTCATTATCATAGCTTCTGCTAAAAGTGCCCGGAAACGCAAACTGAAGTATCTCCCGCCCAAAATGAAGATAGAGGGACATGGTATCAAGCGCGGCCTAACAGCAATTGAAGCGGCCATTTTACTAGAAAAGCCGGCCGACAAAATTCTCACCATGATCTTGTTCGCCAGTCTCCAAAAGGGGGCTGCCCAAGTGCTAAGCCGCGATCCCCTTAAACTAGAAGTCGCCGACTCCCTTCCCAAAGACCTTCGCAAATATGAAGCCCAATTTTTGGCTGCTTTCAAAACCAAATCCGAAGCCAAGCGCAAAGTTGCTCTCCAAGACCTGATGATCAACCTCATCGAGAGCGTGGGCAAAAAGATGAAAGGTTTTAGTCACCGGGAAAGCGTCAAATATTATGAGAGCATCATGAAGAAAGCCTGGGCGCAAGTAGAAGGAGCCGATACCCCCGAAGTCAAGAGCGAAAAATTCAACAAGCACATGGGATGGACAATGTTGGACGAGGATTTCGAGGACCGCACCCAAGAGGTCTTCCGCCGCGGGCCGGTGTTTGTGCCTCTGTGGTGGCATCGCTACGACCCTGCCTTCAGACGCCGCAGTGTTGCTCCCACCATTGCGCGAAGCTCAACGCCCAGCCCTTCGGGAAAACAGCCCCTTTCCCTCCCCAATTTGCCAGGGGGAGAATTTGCCGCTTCCGTCGTGACCGGTGTCCAGGGTTTCTCTAGTGACGTGGTTGGGAATATTACCGATTTCACCAATCGCATTACCCAGAAGACCAACCCTATTCCCAAATCCTCCAGCAGCGGATGGAGCAGCAGCAGTGGTGGCAGTAGTTGCGCTTGTGCCTGTGCCTGCGCCGGGTGTGCTTGCGCCTGCGCGGGTGGGGGGCGGTAGGAGGTGCGAGGTAGGAGTTGCGAGTCCCCCCGAGACCTCCGAGGTTATAAAGCCGTAAACCTCGGAGGTCTGGGAGAGAGAAACTTTGAAGGACTTCACCCAACGGGTGTGCTTCGTATGCCGAGGAGTAATAGGAAATTGGCAAAAGGAGGAGACGTTGAATAGGGGAGATAATTTTCGTGCTCAGGAAAATAGGAAAGCACAACATTTGCAAGAATCCGTAATTTGGGCGGCCAACAAAATTTACGCGGAATCAATCCATGCCTAATACCATTATTGCTGGGATAAAATCTTTCATCGAACGCGGCCCTTTTTCGATAGTGAAGGTCTCCAGACCGAACGCCCCCGGCCTGCACCATTTTCTTCGCCAAACCCCACAAGCCAAAGCCAGGATTCATCTGCGCATTGACCCTGATGGGCATGGGACGTTGATCGTCAATGCCAATCAGGTTATCCACCTCAATCCCACGGCAGCCTTCATGACCTATTTGGTTTTGGAGGATGTGCCAGTGGCGGAAGCGTTGCGCGCCATTGTGAAACACTATCACATTACCCCCGGCCAGGCCCAGGCGGATTTTGAGCGCGTGGCTGCTGATTTGGACGTTATGCTCCACCCCGGCGTGTGCCCAGCCTGTGCGCTCCCCCACCTGGAAGTGGAGACTCCCTTCAGCATGCGCCCCACCGCCCCCTACCGCATGGACTTGGCGCTCACCTATCGCTGCAACAATGACTGTCACCACTGCTACAATGTCCAAGGGCGAGACTTGGCAGAAATATCCACCACACAGTGGAAGGAAGTCATCGACAGGCTCTGGGATTTGAGCATCCCCCACGTGGTTTTCACCGGCGGGGAACCCACTCTTTGGGACGATCTCCCTGAACTCATCGCCCACGCGGAGGGGAAGGGGCAAATCACGGGGCTGAACACCAACGCCCGGCGCTTGAGCGATCCCCAATACGTGCAAGCTCTGATTGATGCCGGGCTGGATCATGTTCAAATCACGGTAGAATCCCATGACCCTGCCATTCACGATGAGATGGTCAGCCGCAAGGGAGCTTGGGCGCAGACCATTGCTGGCGTAAAAAACGTTTTGGATAGCCCGCTTTACGTGATGACCAATACGACCATGCTCCAAAATAACTACAAGACTTTGGGCGCGACCCTGGATTTTTTGGCCGAAGTAGGCGTTCCTACAGTTGGCCTAAATGCCCTCATCTATTCGGGGCGAGGCAAGGAAGTGGAGACGGGCCTGATAGAAGGGGAGTTAAGGCCGCTGCTAACTCTTGCCAAAGAAAAAACTCAGGCTGCTGGGCAACGTCTTGTATGGTATACGCCTACCCAATATTGCCACTTTGACCCCATGGAACTGAATTTGGGCGTAAAAGGCTGCACTGCTGCGCTCTACAATATGTGCGTTGAACCAGATGGCGGAGTTATTCCCTGCCAGTCATATTATCATCAGTTGGGGAATATTCTCACCGATAAATGGGACAGGATTTGGGAGCATGAGTTAGCGGTAAAGATCAGAGAACGGCATTATGTTCCCGCTGAGTGTGAACTTTGCCCGTTGTTGCAGGAGTGTGGCGGCGGGTGTCCGCTGGCTTTAGAGAATGGGAGTTTTAAGCCTGCTCCTGAACATGTTCTCAATTTAACAGGCAGTTAAATGACTCAGGAACGCGGTTCCTCCGAGGAACCGCGTTCCTGAGTTAGATGAGAATCACACGGATTTCACCCCTCACATTTCATCGCGAAGCATCCCCGCGCTTTGCGTGCCCTCGCTTTGTGCATCTGCGGTGGGGCAGGGGACGCATCACGCAACACGCATCACTCCTCACTCCTCACGAGTTTCAGGATAATCATTTATGGCAAATATCATCACCCTTTTACGTTTTCCACTTCTTTTCTTATATATCGGTCTTCTGTACTTAGGCGGCGCGTCTGTTCAGATGTGGTGTGTGCCGTTTATCATCATCATTATTCTTCTGGATACTCTTGATGGCATTGTGGCTCGCTCTCGAAATGAAACCAGCCTCTTGGGCAGTGTGTTGGATATTGCCACCGACCGCACATTGGAATTGGTACTCTGGGTGGTTTTCGCCGACCTGAACCTGATTTCTATCCTAGTCCCTATCATTGTCATTACCAGGGGGACACTAGTGGACGCTATTAGGGCCATTGGCATGCGCGAGGGGAAAAGCGCCTTTAAGCAGCTCAAATCCCCCATCAGCCAGTTTTTAGTGTCTTCTCGCTTTATGCGCGCGACCTATGGGATTGTCAAAGCAGTCGCATTTGCTGTACTAACGCTGAACTTAGCTTTCCGGACAGCCAATTCCGGTTGGGAAACTCTAGTCCACATTGCAGCATTGGCCTTCACCTGGATCAGTGTGGCAATCTGCCTCCTGCGCGGCTTTCCTGTGCTTATTGAGGGATATGTCATACTAAAAAAAAACACTTCTTGAGTGACCTACATCACACACAGAATTGGCAAGGTGAGGGATAATAGAATTGGCGTTCTCTTTGAGCCTCTGTGTGTTGGAAATTTTGTTCCCCTATTTACGTATTTTTTAAAGGAGTATTTCCCTATGACTGTCTTAGATCATATCATTCTCTTACTTACCGGCCTGACGGCCATCTATCTTATCTGGCGGTTCTATACCCGCTATAGCAAAGAACAGGCCCGGCATGACATGTATTATGCTATGGGCTTTGTTGTTTTGCTGGTTTCTGGCTTGCTTTTGATCTTCTTAGGCTGGGATATTCTGGCTTCGCCCTACATCTTGACCGTGGCAACTTTAATCCCCCTGGGAATTTCCATGGGCCTGATGCATCAGTTTATGCCGGAATATGCTAAAGCCTATTCTTGGTTCGCCCTGGTAGGACTTTTGGCGATTGTTGTCACCAGCATTGGTGGTATGGCCTTGAAAAGCGTGGCCGTGCCCGTTTTTCATGGCGTGGCCGGATTGATTATCGTTGGTTTGCCGTTCATGCGCTGTATCAAAGGCGAAGCCCCTAAAGGTTTCGGATTGATTGGCGTCGGCGGAATCTTGATCAGCTTGGGCGGGATGGCTCTGGCCTTCCTGAACGCTGACAAACAATTACTGTTCTTCAGCGCTGATCTTGTTATGCTTATCTTGGCCCCACTCCTGCTGCTGATGACCCTGGCCTTCACCTGGGGCTTCATGAAAGACATCACTGCATCTGAGTAAATTCCCCTCATTTGACTTTTAATAAAGACAATCCTAGTTCTAACGGATTTTGTGGTTGTCATTTTGCACCTGCAACTGATGTAGAAATGAGCATGTTGTGAAGCCAATTGTCGTGGTAAACAAAGCCATTGATTTTATGGGCAGGTGATTTGAATTTTTTGCGGATTTTA
>DAOUWT010000256.1 GCA_030666985.1 Chloroflexota bacterium | reverse complement strand
ATCCCCAGGCCGGATGGTGCTGTATTTCTTATTGGTAAAGTGCGCACCTGACACACCGCTGATGGCTGACCATGTGTTTTTTGCAAGGCCAAAGCCTTGTCGGTGTTCCCTGCCTGCTCATTGCTGATAGGGGATGAAATGCCGTAGTATTACATAACATTTCTTGCTATTGATCTGTTTCTAGACACATCAACAAAGTATTACTGCGCGAATACCGAGCTATGGAAGACAAGGGTGAAGCAAGTTTTGGGCATTGCAGCTAACATTGGCGTAACCTGCCTGCGTTTTTGCTCCTAACGCTGCTCTACCCGAACCAAACTTAGCAAATTGCGCCGCGTCCCCCGCTGCGAAGCAGGTCTGGTTCACGCAGGGTTAGATGCCGTACTCCTATCATAGATGTCTATGAACCCAAAGTTCAGAGAACGAGAAGCTCACTCTCCTGGGGAACTGACTGCACAACGAAAACCGTAGCTGACGCTACTATTACTTGGATCGCTCTCGTTGCTGCGGAAGGCCACGCGCAGGCTAAAGTAAAGGCCGAACCAAGAACTGCCGCGCCCCACCTTATACGTTCCGGTATCGGGGCCGGGTGGGTTGCTGTAGGGCGAGACGCTGTAGTAATCGCTATCATACCAGTCGTTGACCCATTCCTGCACATTGCCGGCCATATCCAACGCTCCATAAGGGCTGGCGCCGGCTGGGTAGCTGCCCACTTGTGCAGTATCTCCAACACAAACCCTATAATTCGCCAGAGTGCAGTCGAGAGATTGGTCGCCCCAGGGGTAGACGCGCGTGTCGCTTGCTCCGCGAGCGGCTTTCTCCCATTCGGCTTCGGTAGGCAGGCGTTTGCCCGCCCAGGTGCAGTAGTCAGTCGCTTGGTACCAGGTCACATAGATCACGGGGTAACCAGAATAGGTCGGGTTGTCGTAATACGATGGGCGAGTGTAGGATGAGTAGGATGATGGAGGGTTACAGGCCCCGGCATCCACACACCGGGCATATTGGGCGTTGGTCACTTCGGTGGTGTCTACATTGTAAGCATCTAGGTAGATCGTGTGCAGGGGCTGTTCATCGCTGTTGCAGTTCTCGCTGGGGTTGGTATCGTCGCAGCCCATCTGGAATTCGCCCGCAGGAATGGAAACCATTTCGCTAATCACATCCGTTGCCTGTGCCAGCAAGATTTGATAACCAATGACCGTTTCTGTGTGGTCACCCAGCGAATGTCCCAAGATCTCTACTTTCACCCCTACTGTTACATCTATGCCAGCGTACAATTCCCACCAGGGATCGTTGAACACATCCGCTTTGAGATTCAGATACGGGTTGGCGGCGGCAAACGGGCCGGTAACGCCGTAAAGCATTAGTGACAACGGCGGGTCTACATATCCCTTGAAATCAAGACTCGCGGACAGCCTGGGCGGGTCGAACGTAAAGCTATTGTTCAGGTTGGCAATCGGATTCCAATCGCCATTTTCGTACCGCAGCCCGGCGGACAGGTCCGCTTGCTGCGTCACACTGGTTGTTACGCCCACGCTCAAACTGCCGTCACCGCGCAGATAAACGGGCATTTCGATGAGAAAGACAATGGGCATGGGGCCGACAAAAACGGTAATCGTTCCCAGGTGAAGATGTGCTATTTCATAAGAGACTTCAACATTTGCAACATCTGCCTCAATGAGAAACTCCAGTTTCGTCGTTTCTTCGATATTGAATATGAATTCAAGTTCCTGTAGTTGCCATTGTCTGACAACAAGATCAAAATCAAAGTCTGGCGCAAATTCAAGGCTGCCGTTCGCCTTGAGTTGGTCATCCGTCGTACCCGGGTTGCCATCCTCATCATAAAGCACTACATCGTTGAGTTCGAAGAAGAAGCTATCTTCCAATTCTGCCGAATTTGAGCGAACCAGCGAGACTCCCGGCGACATGGTCGCGCTTTGGATATCGGCAGGGGTGAGGCGTTTGGAAACATGGACGGCTCCCTGTTCGATTGCGTCTTCCAGTGTTGCTGCCTCGGTTGTAACCACAACCTGTCCACCAGATGAGGTCACATTCGTTACCTGACGCAAAAAGCCGTTGGGCGCGACGGTACTGACATTGCCGACCATTACGTCACCCGGGTCGAGTTCGCCTAATTTGGTCGTTGTCTGGTCAAAGGTGAACACATCACCGTCTTCAGAGACGGAAACCAGGTGTTCAGTCGTGTCGTCTGTGAGAACTTCTGTTGTGTCGGAAATGATCGGTTCCGGGTCTCCTTCGGCATTGTTCAGAACCAGGGGAAGATAGATATTTGTCGCGCCATCAGCCCTTAGGCTGTCAGAAGCCAAACCTCCTGCCGGAACGATCAAAGTGAAGATAAAAAGGAGATTGATCAAGATTAGCAGCTTGCGTTTCATTCTATTCTCCTCTGTGCATCTTTAGATTTAGGCATCTAACAGGGGCGTGAGCAGCCTGCCGTGTTTGCTCCGAATGCTGCTCAACCAAAACGAAATGCCTGCAAATCGCGCCGCTTCCCCTCTGCCGAAGGCAGGTCTGCTCTACGCGGGGTTGTACCGCCTTCCGATACCAAGACGCCCGTTTTGATTACTCAAGCACATCCGACGAATATTTTTCTTTTGAACTTCCTATAATTTTTCCCATTAAGCTTGCGTAAGCCAGTCAGCAAGATTTGCCTTCACTCGCTGAAGCCTATCAAAATCAATTTCCCCTATTGCACCAAGTAATACACTTCCGTCAACCACAGCAAGACGACCAACTCGAATTACACTTGGCTCTTTCAAACCAGAACTAGAAAAATCAGAATCTCCGATTTGTATTATTTCGTCAAAACTCTGATTATAGTGTCGCAATTGGGTTGAAAGCATACAAATTAGCCAATCATCATATTGTCCGGGAAGTTTGCCTAACAACAATGCCGGGCGCGGCTTTCCTTGTTGTAAATTCGTTTGAGGGAATTTGAATAAAACTATCTGACCGGGAGATTTCATGCGAATACAACTTTCAAATCATCTATTGTATAGGTAGGTGTGTCTTCATCTTCCATGCCGCGCATAGCAGAAGCCAGAGAAAAGCTTGACCAGTCGAGTTCGCTCTGTTGAGCAACTTCACGCTCTGACTTTATCAATAGATATTCAACAAAATCTAATACTTCTGCTTGAAACGATACAGGTAATTTCTGGACATTCTCATGGATTTTTTTTGTAACTAACATTATGACTCTCCAAATGAACAGTAACGAACTTGCTTATTCTTCCATTCTACCATTTTTTGGAAGCACGTTTCTAGTTTACCTTAAGCGGTACAACGTTAACATAACCTGCCCGCCGGGTTTGACTTATGACCATTGTAAACCATAAACCGAATTCGCCCCAAACGCGCCGCTCACCCGCCGCCACAGGCGGGTCATGGTTGATGTGGGGTTAGGCTGTTAGATTACGGCTTTTTGCCTCGCAACACTGACACAAAAACTCAAATCCCTTTTGCACTCACAGGCAGGTCTAGTGAGGGACGCTTTCCCCGCCGCCAGTCGCAGTTACAGAAAAAACAAGACTTTACAACCCAAAGCCAACCTTAGCCACAACCAAGCCAATCCTGGTCAGCACGAACAAGCGTTAGTTGTTTTAGTTCAAACCCGCATCCAATGTTTCGACTCTTTTAATTTATCCAGAGCATCATTAGACGCAAAAAATCTCAAAAGACCACAGTTGCCACATACAACTGGTCGTATTTTGGCGGAGGAAAACATACTTGAAGCTAGTTTTGGCAGTAATTCTCCTTCAATAGTTGTGGCATTAATATAATCCTTGTATTGATACACTTCTTTTGATTTACATGCGGGGCAAGGTGTCATTTGCATTTCCTCATCATAATTGAGATCCTGGATATCGATATCAAACGCGGAGGCCAAAACCTTCTTAGAATGCAGTGAAGCTGCGCCATTCCTCTCTATCCGTTGAATGGTTCTCAAGCTAAGCCCTGAAGCTATAGCCAACTCCTCTTGAGACCAAGCTTTCTCTTCCCTTAGCTTAAGCATTATTTTGGCATTTATTTTCATCTAATACTCCTGACCTTAGTTGTGGAGTTGCTATCAGTTTACGATATTTTTGAGGAAACCGCTACGGCTTCTACACGTATGTTACCTGACAACTATGCGACATCTTTATGACAGTTGAGATTTGCAGTCCAACAAGAGGGTAAGGGGGAGGCGAGAGCCACCCCCTCCCCGT
>DAOUWT010000413.1 GCA_030666985.1 Chloroflexota bacterium | reverse complement strand
GGTATATTGGGAGACTGGGAAATTGGGAAATTGGGGAAACCAATATACCAACTACCAACATACCAATATACCAATATACCAACATACCATCTCGCCTATTAGCAGAAAATAGGGTAAAATTAGCTTGTCTACTTGAACATATCACTAGTACATCACGGCGGAAATTCGTTGAGGGTATCGTAATGCGACTTTCAAGTCGCTCGCTCTACTAAACGATTTGAAAATCGTTCTACAAACCCCCAAAGGACTTCCGCCACCGAGTACTAGAAACACAAAACTAGCTGAGGAATATTTTCTATGCCTAAAAAAGAAGAAACACCCAAACAAGTCATTGATTCCTATCGCAAACGCCGTGGAGGGCAAAGCCAAGCCTGGCAAACTGTCCTGATTTTCATCCTGGCAACCTTATTGTTGGTTGCGGGAACAGGATTTTTGGTTTTCTGGCTCACGGGATCTGAATTTTCAATGGGTACCATTTTCCCTTCAGAAACGCCTACGCCCACAAGTACTCCCACGCCTACACCGGTTACTCCCACCGTTACCCCCTCGCCGACAGCTACAAAAGTTATCCCCACTGACACCCCCACCATCACCTTTACACCAACCCGCTCCGGAGCAGTGATTTATGTGGCCCAGGAAGGCGACAGCCTGTATGCCATTGCCGAGAAATTCGAAGTTGACCTCCTAACTCTGATCGTTGTCAATCGGGATCGCACAGACTATAATCTTGACCCGATTGATCCCGTTATTCGAGTTGGGGATGAGATTCTTGTTCCCGCCCCGGGAGAGACAATTCCCACCCCAACGCCTATTCCCCTGGACGCGCCTCCCGGCCTGATGGTTGCGTACACTGTGCAGCCAGGCGATTCCGTTCAGGCAATTGCCCTCAAACTCCGCAGCACAGCGGAAGACATTCTGGCACGCAATGAATTCATTGAGGAATTTCAAGAAGGCCAGCTCTTTGTAGGGCAGATCATAAATGTCAGAGTCAACTTGGTCACTCCTTTCCCAACCGAAGAAGTAGAAGCAACATCTGAAAACGACCCGGGGTCTATCTTTACCCTGACACCGACGCCGTAACGGATTTTCTGGTAAAGACAAGAGCCGGGTCATATAGACCCGGCTCTTTTTGGTTAACGGAGTCCGCGATAGGGCAAAACCCTACGCTCGAGCAGGATGGCCACATCCTGCGGGCAGGTACAGGGAAGTGGCCTTCCCTTTAGAGCAGAAACTCATGCGGAACCCCGTGAATTCCTAGAGACCTTTGGGTTTCGGAGGCTGAAAGGCGCACCCCGCTCCCTTGACGTCAAAAAGGGAAGGGGTATAATTTTTTTGCATTATTGAGAATGATTATCATTATCAGTTAGAGCAAAGGTCATTATGATGAAGGATGCTTCAGCAAAGCGGATTGAAATTTGGCAAGAGACGCTCCAAGGACATGGCTGTCGCTTGACAGATGCCCGCCGGGCAGTTATGAGCATTTTGGCGTCTAGCAAAACTGCCCTAACCCCACAAGAAATCTATGACCTTGCCCGCGACAACGACCTCTCCCTTGGTATCGCCAGCGTTTACCGGACACTGGAAATATTGGCGAATCTAAACTTGATCCAGCAAATACACCAACCGGGAGGGTGCCAGGCCTATTGGCCAACGTTGGTTGGGCATGAGCATTTTATGATTTGTAAAGAATGTGGTCGGATGGAAATTTTCGAAGGCACGGATGACTTGAATGAGCTGTTCCAAAAAGTGGAGGAAAAAAGCGGCTATCAAATCCAAGAGCATTGGTTACAGCTTTTTGGAGTTTGCGAACAATGCCAGTAACCAAGACTTAGATCTCGCCCCTCGCCT
>DAOUWT010000315.1 GCA_030666985.1 Chloroflexota bacterium | reverse complement strand
TTCCTTTCCCAGTTCCACGAAGATGGGGGAATTAGGAACGCAGATATTCTGCTTATTCAACTGCCCGTCAATCCCCAGGGCCTGGCATATTTTGGCGGGGCCATTTGTCCACTCGGAACGGGGCCGGCCCTCCCGGCGAGCAGCGATGATACCTTCGCCTTCCCCTGGGATGATGGCCCGGATGAGGACTGCTCCCGGAAAGCCCTCGCTCTCTGTGACAAAATTGAGGAGCCAGTGCATGCCATATACAAAATAAACATAGCTGTAGCCGGGGGGACCGTACATAACGGCCGTGCGTTCCGTGCGCCCGGCCCGGCAGTGACAGCCCTGGTCATCCTCGCCTCGGTAAGCCTCAGTTTCCACAATAATCCCAGAAATCCTCTTTCCATTCTCAACGCGCACCAGGCGCATTCCCAGTAAATCCCGGGCCACTTTTAGGGTATTGCGAGCGAAAAACGATTGTCTTAATTGCATGTTGCTATTGTACAATATTTTTAGGAGTATGGGCTATAATGTAAGCAACTCAGTGTCATAGCCCCATTTTTACGGAGGATACCATGAAATTACATTCCCAACCTGGATTAACATTTGACGACGTTTTACTCATTCCCAAACATTCCAGTATTCGCAGCCGGTCGGAGGTGGATACGTCTACAGAATTAGTTCCTGGCATCCGTCTCCACATCCCAATCATCAGCTCGAATATGGACACCGTCACCGAGGCCGATATGGCCATCGCCATGGCTCAAGTAGGAGGGATAGGGATTATCCATCGCTTTATGACGATCGAAAAACAAGCTCAGGCCGTCCAGAAAGTGAAGCGCTCAGAAAGTTTCATCGTCGAGAGTCCCATCACCATCTCCCCGGTCACAAGCCTAAAAGAGGCCAAAGCCATAATGGTAGAAACCGAGATTGGCGGGTTGGTGGTCACCGATGCTGAGGGCTGCCTTCTGGGACTGCTTACCAGCCGTGATATTCTCTTGGCTCCCGATAAGCAACTCCCCGCCGAAGCTGTGATGACGCCCCGCTCTGACCTGGTGGTCGCAACCGCTGATGAGACCTTACCCGAAGCCCGTCTCACGCTCCACAAATACCGGATTGAAAAACTTCCCTTGGTGGATAAAGAAAACCGCGTTCAAGGCTTGATAACCGCCCAGGATATTATCAAGCTGCAAGAACATCCCCATGCTACAAAAGACGAACGGGGACGGTTGAGGGTGGGGGTGGCTATCGGCGTTCATGCCTCCGACTACAAGCGCGCTGAAACCTGCTTGGAAGCTGGGGCAGACGTCCTCGTGGTGGATGTCGCTCACGGGCACGCCAAGCACACTATCGAGATGGTGCGCGGCCTAAAGGACAAGTTCCCCACCGTCCCGGTCGTGGCCGGGAATGTGGCTACTGCCGCAGGTGTGCGCGATCTGGCAGAGGCGGGGGCCGATGCTGTCAAAGTGGGCGTAGGCTCCGGCTCAATTTGCATCACCCGCATCGTGACCGGGTTTGGTGTCCCCCAGCTAACAGCGGTCTCTGAATGTGCAGAAGCCGGTCATGAGCTGGGAGTGCCCATCATATCCGACGGCGGGATCCGCAAGTCAGGGGACGTTTCTAAAGCAATTGGGGCGGGAGCGAGCACGGTGATGCTAGGCAGCATGTTGGCGGGCACCGATGAAAGCCCCGGGGCTGCCGTCATCCGCGATGGTCAACAGAAGAAGATCATCCGAGGGATGGCTTCTCTCACCGCGAATGTGGATCGTAAGGCAATCGATAAATCTGAGGAGGAAATTGATTGGGGCGAAGTGGTTCCCGAAGGTGTGGAAGCCGTTGTCCCTTACCGGGGGCCGGTAGGAGATATGCTGCATCAAATTGTGGGCGGCTTGCGTTCAGGAATGAGTTATGCGGGCGCGAGAACTATCCCAGAATTTTGGAAAAACGCCGAATTCCTCCGCATTACCTCCGCCGGGAAGCAGGAATCCGGGGTGCATGATGTGGATGTTTTGTAGAAAATGAGCCAATCGATTTCATTCTAAAAGCACGCGTCACGCTCCAGGGTCAGGCGCAGGCCTTCCTCCAGGGGAATGCTTGGGCAGTATCCCAGAAGCTCCTTGGCGCAGGATATGTCGGCCCGCATCCGAGTTACTCCCCCTTTAGCGTTGGGGTTATGAATGACTTCGGCATTGCTGCCCGTCACTGCTTTGGCCAGATTTGCCAGTTCTTTCACGTTGGTTTCGGTTCCGCTGCCCACGTTGATGATTTTCCCATCGATCCCAGGTGCGGTTCCGGCTGCGGCTATGGCCCGAACTACATCATCAAGGAAGACATAATCCCGCGTTTGGTGTCCGCTGTTATGGATGACAATGGTTCCCTGCTGGATGGCTTGCCGCAAGAAGTTGGGAATCACAGGGGGATGGGAGGCTGGCAGACGTTGTCCGGGGCCATAGGCATTGAATATTCGCAGGCTAACGGTCTCTATCCCCCAAAGTTGACCGATCGTTCTTATATAGTATTCGGCCGATAGTTTCGAGACTGCGTAGGGGGAGTCGGGGGACGGAGTCATCTCTTCCATAAGGGGTTGCTTTTCTTGTGCTCCGTACACAGCGCCCGAAGATGTAAAAACAACCCGCCCCACACCCACATCGCGCATGGCTTCCATGAGGCTGACCGTTCCCCCCACGTTTGCCATGTTATACTCCCGGGGATATAGAATTGACTCTTGGACCGCAACACGCGCGGCCAAATGGAAAACGCAGTCCACATCCTGGAGCAGTGTCCAAAGTTTGGGGCGATCCATTATGTCTCCCCGCGTGAAGAGCACATTGGGGGCTAATGTTTGGGCATCGCCCGTGGATAGGTCGTCTATGCCCCGCACCTCGTGACCAGCCTGCACCACATAATTGGCGAGGGCAGAGCCAAGGAAGCCTGCCACACCGGTAATTAATAATCTCATATTTTTCTCGAATAGCTGATACGTTTTCTTGCTCTACGTTTGCAAGATGGATTTCAGGTGATTTTTCAAGCAGCGTCTGTATCATCTCAAAAATGGGGGGCAAGACTTCCGAAGTTTGCACTACAAAAACTTCGGAAGTCTCAGCCTCACCCCTAAATATTGAGGAGATACCAGTGTCTGACATTATAGCACATAGACGTTTGGTCGGAATGGTCTTAGTGGTCGTTGGGAGCGGAGATTTTGAGACCATCAGACAGTGTGACTACCCCCTCCAGGGCTATCGCATTTGAGATCTGAAACCCACTCCTTACCTGCGCTCGAGATGGGTCGGCAGCCCCATCGGGTGCGGAATCCAGGGGAGCTGGCG
>DAOUWT010000178.1 GCA_030666985.1 Chloroflexota bacterium | reverse complement strand
TGCGTGTATTGCGTATAGCCCACGGGAGGCAGATGCCGAAAGCAATCACGAGGAAGATGGAGGTTTTTTTGAGGTCTAATTTTCCAAAGGCACGCATCCACCAGGCTCCAAAGATGATGAATGGGGCCGAGATGGAGCGCGTGAACATATTTATTCCCAGCAATAGGCCGCTTAACAAGATATGAGACCATTTTTTGCTTTTCTGGGCCAGGAGCCAGAAGAGGAATCCCGCTGCCAGGGTGGGGATGAAGAAATTCTCCGAGGCCAGGGCCAGGGGATAGAAGAGGAGGAGGGGATAGAAGGCTATGCCTATCCCGGCTATTTTGGCGGCTTTTTTTCCGAGTCCGCTGTGAATAGCGATTAACGCGCTGAGTGGGGCGAGTGCCGCCGTGAAAGCTGCCTGGGCTATCCGAGTCCATCCAAAACGGGCTTCTTCTGGGGCAACGGCATAGATTGTCGATAAAAACACGGGATAACCAGGAGCGCGATGGGTCGTTAGCAAACCTTCCTCTGGAGTTTCCAGGTTCTCCATATCTAAGAACTGAGAGTAGTAGGAACGCAGGGTTTCGAAGTCTTCTTGGTTATACCAGCGATACCCGTTCCCTTCTAGCAGGGAGCGGGCCAACATGTCATATTGGTACATGTCGTCCAGGGCTATGGGGTGTTGGAAATAGGCTATGGCCAAAATGAGACGGGGGAGCAGGGCTAGGAGCCATAGGCGAAAATATGTTTTAGGGGGCATGTTATTTTTGAAACGCTCGAGCAGGATCGGCAGCTCCTGCGGGTGGAGTCCGGGGAACTGGCACACGGCTACTACTGTATGCCGCGTTCCCCTCAGAGCGTGGAGGTGACAGTCACTTTTGCGTTAGTACTTATTCCCCACGTTCTGCCATATAGTGCAGCAAAGCTCGTGTTAGCAAAGTATCATCTAGGGCGCGGTGCGAGTTGGGGAGGGAGAGGCCGCATTGTACCCTGGCTTTCTCTAGGGATTGCCAGCGGTAATTTCCATGGCGCGAGTTCCATTTCCCGTAGAATTGAGCGTAGGGTTTCATGATGTCGAAAAAGGTTGTCCCGGTCGGTTTTACCCAGCGCATCTGGTTATGGGCATGGGTTTGCTTTATGATGCGGGTGTCAAAATCCGCGTTGTAGATTCCCACCGCTCGACCGGCTAGAGCCGCTTCAACCTTGGGCCAGATTTCTTTCCAGGTGGGGGCGTCTTGCACCATCTCGTTTGTGATGTCATGAATTTCAATAGCGTCATAGGGGATGCGTCTGTTGGGGTTGACCAAGGTATCCACTAGCGTGGAACCGTCATGGTCTATGATTGAGATCTCGATCAGGACATCGTTTTTCTTGAATCCAGTGGTCTCGGTGTCTAAATACACGGGGCGTTGGGCGATTCTCTTTTGAGCCAATTTGATGGCTGCTGCGCGGTCGGATGGGGGCATTTAGTTTTCTCCAATTTGGGGTGATGGCTTTAATTATTGGACACTCTCCATATTCTACCTTAATAGGACGCGGATTGGCACGGAAAAACGCGGGTGGTTTCTATTCTTCAATGGCTTCGATATTGTACATTGCAAGCCAGGCCCGGACACGCTCTCGTTCGCGGTTATCGCTGAACTCGAACCATTTTTCTCGCACATCGGGATGGTTGAGCAGCACGTCCTTGAAACGGCGGAATGCCCCTTTCCCCTGAATAGCAACATATAGCACTTCTCGGAGGTGATCGTCATCTACGGTGAAGATGAAATCTTCCATGTCATTGTAGCCTGCATAAGGCTCAGAGGCAGAGATGTAAACGTAGCGTGAGGGGGATATTATTTCTATCTGATGAGCCTGCAGCAGAGCTTCTTTTTGCCAATCATGCACATCTGCTTCTTGGATGGCTTTTTCTAAAGCAGGGTGGTCTATTGGGTCCCAGGCGTCGGTTTCATCATAAATGGCTTCCAGTTTTGATTGGGTGTCGTTCATGACCAATAATACTTCGCCAGTCTCCAAATCTAAATAGTGGCTCATTTCACCAAAAGCGTTATCCATGGCAGCGTGCATTTCTCCCATGTTGATCCTTAGTTTACGAGGTTTCTCTTGCTCGTTCATTTTTCCTCCGAAGTTGTTCAAAATCCAGTTGTGGGACGCGGATAAACGCGGATGGACGCGGATAAAACCTACCTTGGTAATGATTATTCGAGGCATCAGTCGCTGTGCAAAGTCACAGGCTGCCCTTTTTGGGCCGACTCATACAGCGCCAACACCGTACGCACGTGATTCCGCGACTCTTCTAGGTTGATGTAGTTTGGCTTGCCGTCCAGGATAGCGGCATGCATGTCCTCCACCTCGCCCGAATAAAGTGTTTTTTGGGGCACGGGAAACTTTTTGGCTCTACCTCTTTTAGGATAGAATATCATCTCCCGCTTTTTGCCCATATTTATAAAGGGACGGGTGAGGTGCAGTCGCCCTTTGCTGCCGACAATCTCCACGAAGGTGTGGAACGGGGTGCGGAATGAGGCGGAGATTTGGGCCAGCCTTCCCCCGGGGTAGATCATCTGCCCGGCAAAAGTCTCGTCCACGCCAGAATCCCCCACCCACTGCTTTCCCACGACCTCCAGGGGAGGGCCGCCCATGATGAACTGGGCGAAGCTCAAGGGGTAGACGCCCACATCCCACAAGCAGCCGCCCCCGTATTCGGGAACCAGCCGCACGTTGAGATTGCCGGGTTGGCGCAGTTTTTCCGACATATAAAAATCGAACGCGCCCCGCACCAGGGAGATTTCTCCCAGCTTGCCAGATTGCACGAACTCCCCGGCAATTTTCGTCTGCGGGTGATGGCGGTACATGAAGGCTTCGGCCAAGGCGCAACCGCTTTCCCGGCTGGCGGCGAGCATGGCGTCCACTTCTGGCAGGGTGATGGCCAAGGGCTTCTCGCACAGGACGTGAATCCCCGACTGCAGGGCCCTAATGCTCCACTCAGCGTGGAGGTGGTTGGGGAGACTGACGTAAACGGCGTCCACCGCCCCAGAGGTGAGCATCTCCTGGTAACTGCCGAAGGCGTGGGGGATTTCCCAATCCCGAGCGTAGGCCTCGGCCCTGTCCCGTGAGCGGCTGGCCACTGCGGCTAGGTCTCCCCGCCGCGAGGCGCGAATGGCCGGCATAACTTGTCGGTTGATATTTGCGGTAGAAACTAAACCCCAGCGAACCTTATCCATCTTAGCCTCCTAAAAACTTGGTGGGTCTCTAGGACTTTGCGTGACAAGCGTATGAATACTCAACCTTTTCGCCACTAATTGCACGAATTACACTAATTTTTTGTTTTTTTTGTGCTAATTCGTGAAATTCGTGGCAAATTGTTGCACAAGCACACGAAATCCCAAAGAGCCGTAATCTATAGACAATCAATAGCCTGTCTATAGACAATCATACCCCAATTTCCCTTTCCAGTGAACCTTTTGGGCTTCGCAGGGCTGTCGATTCTAGGATTTGCTTATTTCTCAATTTGTTGTAGTTTCTTTTGTTGTGGTACAATGCAACGTAATATTTTGATATTTTTTCACTGCAACTCTCAAGGTAAAATAATCTAGTTTTTTATGCCTTCGCAGGAGGCATGCTAACACTCGAAAAGGCAAACCCATCGCGAGGTGGGGGCGCAAAGTCACGGATCTTTGAAAAACAGATGGCCGGATTCCCGAAAGTGTTTTTTTTTTGGAATCCAGCTTTTTTGTTTGGTGGAACTGCTCAGGCGGGGGATTTTTCTCCACGGGAGGGATGGGCGTTGCCGCTGGGGAGTGCCGGCCCCTATCCGTGGGGCCAGCCTAGCCGAAACGGGGATGCCTTCCCCCACGGGCCGGAATCTTTCTGAGCGGACGGGTGTGTGGGTTTGGTTAGGTGCCGCAGGGTAGACCCTCTACTAGTAAATCATACCACTTTATGATACGATAATGACATAATTTACCTGTTGCTAATTGATAATATCCACAATAAATAAAATCAGCATATGCGAGTAATTATTGTTCAAGCCGAAAAAGACTCTGCCCAAACTTTGCATGACTTATTTGTGCAGCGGGGCGATCTGGTAGATATATCTTTAATCTCCGGAGATATAGGGCGTTTGTTTGATGAGAATCGCTACGACTTGGCTGTTGTTGATATACATTTGCCGGAAGACGTCCTCTTCCAACTCCTGAAAACCCTTCGAGAAAATCATACTGATACGAAAGTGATTATCACCAATAAATATCCAGACCTGGAGCGCGAGCTGGATGTCAAAGATTACGGGATAGATGTTATCCTGCGGGCGCCTTTCAATAAAGTATGGCTTGAGAAAACCCTGGCGCGGTTCGAGGAAATAGATGCCGCGATGCAAGAGAAGCAAGCTGCGCTGCCCAAGGTGGGCATGCCGATCCAACTGAAGATCATCTTCCCATTTTTGATGCTGGCATTATTGTTAGCAGTGGGCGCAGGCTATTTGATCAGCCGGGTGACTTTAGAATCAATTGAGGACCGTTTCGTCAATAACCTGATTGAAATAGGGCGACTGACGACTTCTTGGATTGTTGAGGAGGAGAACCGGCGGCTGGAGACTCTGCGTGCCCTGGCTTATACGGAAGGCGTCGTCGAAGCTATTCAGGCACGCGATGCAGAAGAACTACGAGAGCTGCTTGTGGGCGAGGCCGTAAACCGCGGCGAAGAAGCGATTGAAATTCTGGACACACAAGGAATGGTATTAGTTTCCGTTCGCCATCGACCTGGCGGGGGGCGCGAAGAGTATGACTACTCCAAGGGCGATGCCACTTTTGCAGATCTGGAATTCGTTCAGCGAGTGCTAAATCAACAAACCGACGATAGAGGGAATAAGTATGGCGGACTTGTTCGAGGTGCATGGGGCGATTATTTTTATGTTGTCGGGCCGATATATGATGACGAGGAACAACTCGTTGGGGCAATCCTGGTTGGGCGGTCTGTGAGTACACTGGCTGAGGAAACCCGCAAAGCGCTATTGGGGGAAGAGGACATCTTTGCACACATCACCATCTACGATATTTCCGGTCAACCAATGGCTACTACATTCCTCCAGCAAAATGAACTCCTGGTGGAGAATAACCTGGCTGCCGAAATTCTAGCCCGCCAGGTCCAGGAGAGCCGCCTGCGGCCTCTCCACATCTCAAATGTCGATTACCGTGAAATCATAGGCGTTTGGGAAGTGCGCGGCGGCTATGACTTAGGGCTAATAGGCGCTTCCCTGGCGGAAAATTTCCTGGTGAATCCCAGCCAGATAACTCAGATCCAGATATTTATTCTGGCCGCATTGGGTTTCTTGTTGATCATCGCCATCGGATATATCCTGGCCAGGCGCATCACCACCCCACTCTCTGAAGTGGTCACAGCAGCCTCACAAGTCAGTCAGGGCAATTGGGATACGACCGTCGAGGTAAGCGGCAATGATGAGTTAGCTTTCTTGGGATTCGCCTTTAACTATATGGTTTCGAATTTGCAAGAAGGTGAGATCTACCGTGATTTGTTGGGCCGCTCTGTTACCCCGCAGGTGCGCGATCAGCTTCGGCAGGGGCTATCCTCTGGGGAACTAAAACTTGAGGGGCAAAATATGATTGCCACGGTCATCATCACCGATATTCGCAGTTTCACGACCGTCTCTGAAAATCAAACCCCCACAACCATATTGAGTTGGTTGAATCAATATTATGGTGAGTTAGTTCCTATCATCGCTTCTCACGATGGCGTAACCCATGAGTTTACAGGCGATTCTCTGATGGCGTTTTTTGGTATTTTGCCTACATCGCTGTCTCCATCCGAGAGCGCTTACCAGGCCTGCCGCGCAGCAGTCGATATGATCCGGGTGATTGATGTGATGAACACCCGCCGCCAGAAATCAGGCGAACCGCCGCTGATCACCGGGATTGGTGTTAATACGGGC
>DAOUWT010000124.1 GCA_030666985.1 Chloroflexota bacterium | reverse complement strand
GCACCCGCATCCGCACCTGCAATCCGCCTCTCCCAGTCCGCACCCGCTCCCGCAATCCGCACCCGCACCCGCATCCGCACCTGCAATCCGCCTCTCCCAGTCCGCACCCGCTCCCGCAATCCGCCCCCGCAATTCACAATTGCTTGAGTATTTGAAATTTCCAGGTATAATAGATTAACTTGAATTTTTTGGATGTATTTGAATCTTATGTGATAAAGGTAGATGACAGATATGAAAAAGATGAAGTATTCCTTGAGCATTCTGCTTTTTCTAATTGGGTTTTTTTTGAACATTGAACGCTTGGATATTGGCCCCCAAGAAGACATGATCAATATTCAGAGCTTTGTGTATGGCCTAACGATACTGGCTGTCCTGACCACTTTCTTGTTTTACTCTCGTTGGAATTTTTCTGTTATAATATTTTTAGGTGGATGGATTGTTCTTTATCTACTTGGCAAAGTGGTAGTTTTTCCCACTCGGCCCTTAATTGGGGGAATCAACACCTATCTTACGATCACAGAATTGGCAATGATGTCATTGATACTTGTGGTTGCCTGTCGAGTATCCACTGATTTGCATGATCTGGGAGAGACGGTAGCCAATGTTACCCTGGGAGATGTCAGTGAACGTGTCAAACGCTTTGATAAGGCCCAGAATGACATCAAGACAGAATTTGTCCGGAGTAGGCGTTATAAATCTCCGCTCAGTGTGATGGTACTAGAAGTGCAAAGCGAAGCACCCGAGATCAATATTAAAGACACGGCAGAAGAGATTCTGCAAATGATGGTCAAAAAGTATACTTCTAACAAATTAATTCGCTTTCTGGATCGAGAATTGCGGCGGACAGACCTTGTGCTTGACTTAGAAAGGGATGAGCAGATTATTCTCTTGTTGCCCGAAACAGATTTCAAAGAGAGCGATGTTCTGGCAAGGCGAATTAGCTCCAAGATCAGCGAGCAATTAGGCCTTGACATAAATTGCGGATTAGCCTCTTTTCCTGATCAGGCCTTGACCTTCGAGGCTTTAGTTGAGCAGGCAAAACATCAGTTTTCAAAAAATACAAATTTTATCTCGACACCTGGCACAGAGGAAATAGAAGACGAAGCAACTGAATCAAGTTACTCGTAAGGGAATTATGAGTTTGCAGCGTGTGCAGGACATATTTACAAGCATAAGTGTCGAGCCGACACCGCACTTTTTGGTGCGTCACTCTTGGGTAGTAAATTTTAAGCCCAATCAAGGTGTTTTTACGGGAGATGCCTATTTTGTGGCCAAGCGGAGCATGGATATTTTGCTTGTCCTGTTGAGTTCTCCCCTTTGGGTGTTGGCAGTGGGCCTGGTTGGATTGGCCATAAAGCACGAAGACCGCTCAGAAGGTGTGATTTTCGTGCAAGAGCGGACCGGGCGCGGCGGAAAACGTTTCCCCATGTACAAATTCCGTACCATGGTGGCAAATGCAGAAGAGCAGAAAGAAGAACTGATGCACCTTAACGAACTGCAATGGCCGGATTTCAAGATCACCGATGACCCCCGTATTACCCGGGTGGGACGTTTTTTGCGGAAAACCAGCCTGGACGAACTCCCCCAGGTCTTCAACGTACTCCGGGGAGAGATGAGCCTCGTCGGGCCGCGTCCCACCTCTTTTAAGTCAGAGACTTATGATTTGTGGCAGACCGAACGCCTGGACGTCTTGCCCGGTATTACCGGCTTATGGCAACTCCTGGGAAGAGCAGAAACAGAATTCAACGAAAGATTGCGAATGGACATAGCCTACATAGAAAGACGCTGCTTATGGTTTGATATTCAAATTTTAACCCGCACTCTACTGGCCGTACTCAAGCAACGCGGAGCCTATTGATGCCGCCAAAAATTGCCTACATCATGTCGCGTTTTCCGCACCTCCCAGAGACGTTCATCCTGCGGGAGATGAATGAGCTTGAGCGCCAGGGCCGGCAGATAGCCCTTTATCCGCTCATTCGGCAGCGTCAGGCCGTGATCCACGCCGAAGCTGAAAAATGGCTCTCCCGCGCTCGTTATTATCCGTTTTTATCGCTAAACGTGCTCGGAGTCAATTTGCTGGCGTTGCTAAAAAAGCCTCGCAGGTACCTAAAAACCCTGTGGCGCGTAATATGGGAAAATCGCACCGCAATACCTTTTCTAATTCGCGCTCTCAGCATTTTCCCCAAAGCTGTGCTGATGAGCGTTAAGATGCAGAAAGACGGTATCGAGCATATCCACGCCCATTACGCCACCCATCCCGCTTTGGCGGCCTGGATCATTCAGCAATTTGCGGGGCTGACATACAGTGTCACGGTTCATGCCCACGATATTTTCGTCCGGCAAGAAATGCTCTCAACCAAGCTTCAGGCGGCAGATTTCGTGGTCGCTATTTCAGAACACAACCGGCACTACCTGACCGAAAAGGTCTCCTTCCGGATGGCTGAAAAAATCCATGTTATTCATTGTGGTATCGAACTTTCCCAGTATGCTCCCATAAAAAGAGACCAGCCGCCCTCGGAGAGTTTCGAGATTCTCAATGTGGGCAGCCTCCAGCCATATAAGGGACACGAGGTGCTCCTTCAAGCTTGTAAACGGCTCCGGGAACGGGGCATCCCCCTCCGATGCCACGTGATTGGCGGCGGAGAACTGCGTCCTCGCTTGGAGGCCATGACAACCGCTTTGGACTTAGAAGATGTTGTGGTGTGGCACGGGCCCCAACCGCAAGATGAGGTTGCCAAGCTGTTGCCCCAAGTGGATTGCTATGTTCAACCCAGCATTATCACTTCTTCTGGTAAAATGGAGGGTATCCCCGTCTCCCTGATGGAAGCCCTGGCGGTAGGTCTCCCCGTGGTGGCCTCGAATATGTCTGGTATCCCGGAGTTAGTGCGCCCCAACGAGACCGGCTATCTGGTTCCCCCAGGTGACAGTGACCGCCTGGCAGACACGCTGGAATATATTTATCATTACTGGCAGCAAGCGGCCGGGTTGGCAAAAGCCGGCCGAGAATTGGTTGCACAAGAGTTTACAATCCGGGCTAATGTCGAGAAACTGCAACTCTTGTTCCCGGCGGTGGAGGGGTGAGGCGCCGCGCCTGGGGGTGGGGATAAATTGCTCGAGTGGGATCGCCAGATCCCGCGGGCGCAATCCGCCGGGGTTGGCGATCCGCCTCGAGCGTGGAGGAAGCGGCCCGCCTCAAGCGTGAAGGGTGGGGCGCCGCGCCTGGGGGATGGGGATAAATTGCTCGAGTGGGATCGTCAGCTCCCACGGGCGCAATCCGGCGGGGTTGGCGATCCGCCTCGAGCGTGGGGGAAGCGGCCCGCCTCAAGCGTGAAGGGTGGGGCGCCGCGCCTGGGGGATGGGGATAAATTGCTCGAGTGGGATCGTCAGCTCCCACGGGCGCAATCCGGCGGATCTGGCGATCCGCCTCGAGCGTGGAGGAAGCGGCCCGCCTCGAGCGTGGAGGAAGCGGCCCGCCTCAAGCGTGAAGGGTGGGGCGCCGCGCCTGGGGGATGGGGATAAATTGCTCGAGTGGGATCGTCAGCTCCCACGGGCGCAATCCGGCGGGGTTGGCGGCCCGCCTCGAGCGTGAGCGTAATCCGCCGGGTCTGGTACCCGGATTGAACGTGGAGGATGGATGTAATTTTTTGGAGCAAATAAGACGCTTCTAAGCGCGAAGAATAGTCAAAGGAGTTAATCATGGAATTAAGAATATATCTTCAAATGTTGGCAAGAAGTTGGTGGGTCATTTTGCTCACCACGCTGGCAGCCTTGGCGATTGCTTTAACGGCGGCTGCTTTTCTTACCCCCTACTATCAAGCTAGTGCCCGCTTTGTTGTTAGCCCTAACTTGACCGAAATCGAGCAAAGGGACATTGTGGATAGTCTGGAAGCCCTCGATAAGCGTTCCATTATAGCCACTTACGCCGAAGTGTTGAACAGTGGCCGAATCTTTCAAGAGGCAGCGAGTGCTTTGAATCTGGATTCGGCGGCGATGGCGGCATACACACATTCCGCAGTGGTGCTTCCGGAGGCAAACATCTTGGAATTGACGACGCAGGGTCCCAATCCCCAAGTCGTCGCTGATTTGACTAATGGAATAGGGAACCAAACGATTACCTACGTTCAACGTCTCTACTCTGCTTATGATATCACTTTCCTTGATGCAGCAACTGTGCCCAAAGTGCCTTACCGTCCTCAACCTGTTCGGGACAGTGGCCTTGCTATTGGTTTGGGCATCATCATTGGAGCGGTTTTGGCGATTATCCGAGAGCAGATGCGGGTGCCGCTCGAGACTTTCCTTAGGCGAACTGCCCAGGATGATGAATCTAAGGCTTTTACCCGGGAATACGTGGAAGAGCGCATGGATGAAGCTGTGGCTCGTTCTCCCGATGGGGTTTGGTCATTAGGGTTGATTCATCTGGAAGGTTTGGATGGGTATATTGATGTCATGCCGCAGCCTGTTAGCCAGCGCATTTTGCGCGATATCACTCAAACGATTCGCAACGAATTATGGGGCACAGATATTGTTGGGCGATGGGATAAAACTACTTACTCCATTTTTATGGGTGATACGAAAGGTTCTTCGGCCACCAGCACCTTGGGAAGGCTGCAGGTAGTTTTATCGAAGCCAATTCAATATACCCCCGATGGGGAGACACTTGCCCTAGGCCCCAAGATTGGGATTGCTCAAAGAGGCGCCCGAGATCCTGTTCCGGTGATCATGGAACACGCTGAGAAAGCCCTTAAACAAGCCACTCACGAGGACACTGGGCTTCATCTTTATAAGGTGCAACCTTTCTAATGATTTCGCGAACTGCTTTTTCCCGAACGAGGGTACAGTGGGTTTTTTCCATCTTCCTCGGTGCGCTTGCTTTGTTTCTGGGCGCCGGAGCTGGAGTTTTGGTGGTTGGTGTACCTGATGTGCCCAAGATATTTGTCATTGTGGCTGGATTATTTGCCTTTTTGGCTTCCTTGGCTCGGGTTGAATGGGGCTTGCTTGTGTTGGTTTTTATTACTTACACTCGCTTTTCCGATGTGGCAGTTGCATTTCATAGTGCGCCTTCTATAGCGAAATCATTTATCGCTTTGCTGATCGTCGCCATCATCTTCCGTTGGGTCGTGTACGGGGAACAACCCGAAGGATGGCAGCGCTCCACGCTTTTGCTGGTCGTTTTTGGGGTTACGGCCCTCGCTTCCATGCTTTACGCGGCCAATCCTGGCCAGACGCAGGACGCTGTGATGGATTATATTAAGGACGCTATCATCGTGGTAGTGGTCACTGTTCTCCTTCACCGTAAGGCTCTCTTTAGGCAGGTGATATGGACTTTGTTGGCGGCCGGGGCTTTCTTAGGAACGTTGAGTGTCATTCAATATGTCACCAATTCTTGGGGTACTAATTTTGGTGGATTCGCTCAAGCTCCTGTTCAACATATTGTTGGCCGGAGCAGTGGACACCGGGTAGCCGGCCCAATTGGCGACCCGAATTTCTATGCCCAAATTATGTTGGTGATTGTTCCTCTGGCCCTAGACCGTTTTTGGAGTGAGAAAAAACGTGTCCTGCGGTTGATTGCCTTGTGGACCTTAGCGGTTTGTGCCCTCACGGTTATTTTCACCTTCTCACGGGGCGCATTTCTGGCAATGGTTGTCACTCTGGGAGTGATGTTTATCCTCCGGCCCCCTCCCTTCAGAGCCATTTTAGCCCTGGTGATTATTGCTCTCTTGCTCGTACCCTTCATTCCCACAACTTATACAGAGCGGATGATGACGCTGACCGAGCTAGCCCCCGATACCAGCGCACAACAGCCTGGAGAGGCTTCGTTCAGGGGGCGAACCAGTGAGTTGTTGGTGGCCTGGATGATGTTCAAAGATCATCCCCTTCTTGGCGTAGGCTATGATAATTATCCCATCTATTACCAGCAATACTCCCGGCGCGTGGGTCTTGATCCTCGCTTGGAGCAAAGAGCAGCTCACAACCTCTATATTGAAATCGCTGCCGAACTGGGATTGGTGGGTATGACTGCTTTTGGTTTGATCCTCTGGGGAGTGTTAAACACGTTCCGGCAGGCCTGGCGGTCCTTCCGCCGCATAGGAAATGAAGAAGATGCCAATATGGTGGCCTCTTTTGCAGTTGGCGTGTTTGGCTATTTAGCAGCCGCTATGTTTATTCATGATGCTTATCCACGTTTCTTGTGGTTGTTGATTGGCATTAGCTTGGCGTTATATAACGTTGCTAAATCAGAAACTGGACGAGTTTAGTAAGGGATGATGTTTAATAAGGCCCCCATTTTTGTAAATGGCTTTCAACGAGGTGGTACCAACATTCTAGTTAACCTCTTAGGCTCGCATCCTGATGTTGGCGTGCTCCGCGTGGAGACGCATGAGGTTTTCTATGGGCGAGAATCAGAAATGGTTCATAAATGGTTAAATCGTATCCTTGCCCTTCCGGTTTTCATCGCTGCCGGCAGATATGTCTTTTGGCCCTACCGTTTTTATTCCCGCAAGGAGCTTTCTCGCCCCCTTGAGCGGTATATTGACCTTCTCTTTTATGGGAGCAAATTAGCAGCTTCTGCTAACCGCGAAGGGTTGGATGCTCCCCCCCCACGCTTGCGAGAAATCGCTCGAACTCGGATGCTCGCCAAAAACGTCAACGGCGTTGCCATGACCACGGACATGTTGGCGAAAATGTATCCCAAAGCCACCTTCCTGGCCCTGGTCAGGCACGGTTTTGCTGTTTGTGAAGGCTTCGTTCGGCGCGGGTGGTCACCCGAAAGGATCGGGCGTCTATACCAGCAAGTTGGTCAAAAAATCAGCGACGATGCCCAGGTCTACGATAATTATCACATCGTGCGCTTCGAGGACATGCTCACCGAACCGGAACCTTTCATTCGAAAACTATACCATCTGGCAGGGCTTGAACTCGACCATGAGGCGCTGTTTCGTTTACAAGCCAAGCCTTCAATGGATCAGGAAGGGCGTAGAACCTTAACATTTGGTAAAAATAAACGTGAAATTCAATGCTTTAAAATCGAGGAACTCAAAAGTCAATTTCGCCAAGATGTAAATCAAAACCAAATTGATCGTTTGGATGACTCTCAAAAAAGACGTTTTCTGGAGCATTCTCAAAGCGCTATGGAGCATTTTGGGTACTGTTGAAGATAAGTTTTATGATAATTTTTACGCTCAAAGGGGAACGCCAGTTCCCCGGACTTTCTCCGCAGGCGCTGCCGATCCTGCTCGAGCGTAGCAGGAGCTGCCGATCCTGCTTGAGCGTAGGACAAAGTCGACTCGCCGCTCAAAAGGG
>DAOUWT010000072.1 GCA_030666985.1 Chloroflexota bacterium | reverse complement strand
GATATCGAGATCTTCGGGGTCTTCTTCCCAGGCTTCTGAGACCACATCTAAAATTTGGGTTCGAGCATCAAGGGCGGCTGCAACCACGGCGTTACCCATGCTCCAGGTGAGGCGGCTGGCAACAGTTTGCCATTCATAAGGGCTGTAAAGTGTATCGACTGGCCCCGCAATTTGGACATCTTCATAAGGTACGCCCAAAGCTGCGGCTGCCATTTGAGCACAAACCGTAAAGGTGCCTTGGCCGAGTTCTTGCCCTCCAAGCCCTAGTGTTACTGTGCCATCTTCGGCTAGTTCTACCCAGGCGCTCGAGCCGGCGTTGGGCGGCATGGCGGGAGCTTTCCACATAATTGCTACGCCTTTCCCTCTGCGTTTGTTGGGCGCACTGGCGGGGTCTTTCTTCCCCCACTGGATTGCTTCAGCATTTTTTTCAATGCACTCGATTAATCCGATAGGGTGCATCTTGCTGCCTGTTGCAATTATGCTGCCCTCTCTTACACAATTTAGGAGACGAATTTCAACCGGATCAATGTCTGCTGCGTATGCCAATTCGTCAATGCACTGTTCTAAACCCGTGTGCATTTCGGGCATGCCAAAGCCGCGATATGGCCCGCCAACGGGGTGGTTTGTGTAAACACAATAACTATCGGCTTTTACATTGGGGACTTCGTAGGGGCCGGTGCTGCTGTATCCAGCCGCGCGGGTGACGTTCACTCCATACTCGGTATATGCTCCACCGTCCCAGTAGAAAGTGTTTTCCATGGCGAGGATTTTCCCGTTTTCATCACAGCCCATTTTAAAATAGGCCGTAAGTCCCTGCCTAACAAATGTGGTATAAAATTCTTCTTCACGGGTTAGAGCCAGTTTCACGGGGCGTCCGTGGGTTTTTGAGGCAATTACAACTGCCAAAGCCTCCATGCTAACACCGGCCTTGCTACCGAAGCCGCCACCAACATAAGGAGCAATGACACGCAACTTAGATTGAGAGACACCCAGCGTTTGGGCTATCAGGTTGCGCTGCGCAAAGGGAGATTGTGAACTGCCCCACAAAGTGATCTCGCCCGTTTCATCCACCTGAGCAACGGCCACATGCGGTTCAATTGGCACGTGCTGAATGTGGGGGATTTTATACCTGCTTTCTACGATAGTGGTACATTCTTCCCAAGCACTTTCAACATCTCCTTTGCGGATTTTGAAGTGATTGGAAATATTTGTTCCAGCTTTGGGGAAAATAAAATTTGCCACCACGTAATCTTCTAGGTCAGGGTGCAAAAGGGGAGCTTCAGGTTTCATGCCGTCTTCCGGGTCAACAACCGGCTCCAGGATTTCGTATTCAACCTCGATTAAATCAACGGCTTTGACAGCTATTTCTTCGCTAATTGCTGCCACCCCGGCTACAGGATCGCCAACGTAGCGCACCCTGTCCCGGCAGAAGATGTGTCGATCTTGGAGGTAGAGACCAATGAAGCCGGGAAAATCTTCCCCGGTAACAACGGCTTTTACTCCTGGAAGGGCTTCGGCCTTGCTAACGTCTATAGATTTGATAAGCGCATGAGGGTGAGGGCTGCGTTCAATGCGAGCGTGGAGCAACCCCTTGCCGAATTGGATATCATCGGTATAGACAGCGGCACCAGTTACTTTTTTGCGGGTATCCAGACGGGGTTTGCTCTCACCAACGGGAGAGGGTATTGCTGTCTTGTGGTTTGTTTTTTCCATGATGATAACTCCTATGACATTTTAGCAGCTTCTTGCACTGCCTCAACAATCTTGGTATACCCGGTGCAGCGGCATAAATTCCCGACCAGGGCCTCACGAATTTCTTCTTCGCTGGGGTCAGGGTTGCGCTCCAGCAAAGCTTTGGATGAAATCAAAAAGCCCGGAGTACAGAAACCGCATTGAACAGCACCTGGATGAGTGAAAGCCTCTTGAACGGGAGCTAGGGCGTCTTTGTCTGCCAATCCCTCCACGGTGACAATTTCAGCCCCATCACATTCAACAGCCAATACCATACAACTGTTGACAGGTTCTCCGTTCATCATCACCGTACAGGCTCCACACTCTCCAGCCGAGCAGCCATTTTTTGTGCCGGTCAGGGCTAATTCTTCGCGCAGCATTTTCAACAAGGTCAGGTTGGAACCAACCCTAAGGCGTTCAATTTCACCGTTTACCGTGATTGTTATTTTATGATCTGTCATTTTGATTTACCCTCAAGTTTTTCCCAGATTTCGGTCAATGCTTTTTGGGATAAGTTCTTAACCATTGCCTTGCGATAGCGTGCGCTGGCACGAACATCGTCAATAGGCGTGCAAGCGTCCATGGCCGCTTGGGCAGCCTTGGCAATACTTTCTTCTGTGATAACTTCGTCAGAAAGAATTTGCTCAACCTCGTCCACAACAAGGGGGATGGGGGCAACTGATGCTAAGGCTAGTTTCATTCGATAACCGGAGGATGTGTCAGCGTCTGGGAATCCCACCACGGTAAGGCCAATTATAGATAAATCGCTGGCTTTGTTGCGGCCTAGTTTTAGGTATTTGCCGACCGTGCCCTTTTGGGGGATTGGCAGGTGGAGGGATGTGACCACGTCCCCAGCTTTTAAGGCGGATTTACCCGGCCCCTTGAAAAATGTCTCCAGCGGCTCCTGGCGAGTCCCCTCCGTGCCGTGGACGTTGAGGCTGCCCTTCAGCAGGATGCAGGCCCCGATGGTGTCCCCGGCGGGGGAGGCGTTGCAGATGTTCCCGACCACGGTGGCCCGGTTGCGGAGTTGGTAGCCCGCCACCTGGTTGGCTGCCTCCCCCAGGGCTGGGTAGTGTTCTTTCACGGCTGAAAAAGTGGCAACTTGGTTCATTGTCACCGCCGCGCCAATAACTAGCCCCACGGAGGGGTCAAAGGCAATGTTGCTAGTTCCATCTAAGCCTTTAACGTCAACGAGATATCTATCTTTCCATATCCCATCCCGCAAACGGACAAAGATGTCAGTCCCCCCCAGGAGAGGGCGGGCTTCATCCCCGTGAGCGGCCAAAAACTCACTCGCCTCGGCTAGTGTTTTCGGCTTGATATATTGGAATTCTGGCAAATTTGGATGAGCTTCTTGCATATATGTACCCTCGCATTTTTTGATTTTGGTGTCACTGCGAGGAGCATCTTTTCGCGACGAAGCAGTCCCCCTGATCGAGAGAGGAGATTGCCACGGCGGAAAAACGCCGCCTCGCAATGACATTAGCTCGCTTCTTTGAAAGCCACAAAGCGCGCCCAGCAGGAAGCCAGTTCCATGCCTTTTTGGGGGAAGCAGCCAATAAAGTATCGTCCGCTTTCCATGCCCATTAGGTCTGTGCCCAAGTTTTCGGCGTGGATGATGCCCTTGGGGAAGAGGTTCAGGTGCATGTCTTGGTAATATTTATCAAGGGGGTAGATCGTATCCCAATCTTCACCGAACTGCTCAATCAGTTTTTGATTGGCTTCTTCGAAAGTTTTGGGATGCCAATCTCGTTGAATGGTGTTCATGGGATGTTCCATAGCCACGCAGTCTACTGCTAGCCATTTGATTTTCTTTTCAAGACACCAGTCGGCAAAAGTGGGGGATGGCCCAGGGTGGCGGATCATGTAGCGGAACTCGTCTGAATCGGGACTGTTCCAGCCGTATTTTCCGTAGCCGGTCTTGATGACCAAAATATCACCTTCTTGCACATCTACAACATTTTCGATCATTTCGGGGGTGTAAACACTGGTGTCGCTGACAAATTCAGAGATGTCTGCCACGGCTCCGGGGCCATACCATTTTTCGAAGGGTGTCTCGCCGATACTTTCCCCTGAGATGCAGAAGTGTTTCTCGCCATCCATGTGTGTGGCCAAGTGGAAACTTGCTTTGCAGTGAGCGTTGTTGCGTCCTAGACCGAAATATTGCCCACCGACTCGTTTGGTGTAATTTACACTTAGGGGGATGTAGTTGGCCCATTGGGGCGTTTGGACACTGAATGGCAGGGTCATGTCTAGCATTTCTGTGCCGCGCATGAATGAGAAGAAATCAGCTTCGCTCATTCCTTCCGGGGCTTGGAGAGCAACCACCCGGCTCCAGGCTGATTCGACTTCCATAAAGGGTATGGGGTGAACCATGATCCAGGCCCGCTGGTTGTTGAGTTCTTCGATTTGCCCGCCCAGGGATTCTGCCAACAGCAGACCAGCTTTGGGCATGGTGATATGCGAGAGCTTATGATACTCGTCCGGGGGGAACATTTCGTCCCAGGTTTTGCCGTAGTTTTCTTTGAGCTTGGCCTCGGCCTTTTCGAACTCCCGCGCGTGCATGTAGCGCAAGTTGGTGTTCATGGGATGTTCAGCGCAACCGCAATCCACGCCGATTAGCTTCAACTCCATTTCCAGTGCCCAGGGGAAAAACTCCGGCGAGGGGCCGGGATGGCGCAGATAGTAGCCAAATTCTTTGTTCTCGATGCCGCCTTGGGCGTCTGGATTAACGGTATCCGGTTGATCCCAACCGTATTTGTGATAGCCGGTGTTGATGATTAAAATATCGCCCTTTTTGACATCCACGCGCTCGGTGATCATCTCTGGCGTGTAAAGTCCGTAATCTTCAACGGCGTCAGAAATATCAACCACCACGCCCTCTCCGCATAAATCGGTCAGGGGGATGTCGGCAATGGCGCGCTCTCCGGAGTGGAAGGCTCGCTGCCCAACCAGGTGCGTGCCGGTGTTGTTGCTCCACTCGATGAGCTGGCCGTTAGCGCCTTGCCCGCCAATGAATGACCCTGTCAGGCGTTTGAAAAATTGAATCTGCAAAGGCATTTCGCCGGGGAATGGTGGCGTGAAAATGCTCAAGGCTTGGGTGAGGTCGTACCATTTGGCGGTGTCTAATAAGTCTATTAACTGTTTGCGGTTCATTTTTTAGTCCTCCGTGTTGGGTAGTAGGGTATTGGGTATTGGATATTAGATATTGGGGTATTGGATATTGGGGTATTGGATACTGGATATTGAGGTATTAGGTATTGTTTGACAATGCTGCATTAGCATACTATGTCACTGCGAGGAACGTTTTTTGTGACGTGGCAGTCTCCCTGAGTTATAAAGGGTCATGGTGTTCAGGGAGATTGCCGCACTCCGCGGAGTTTACACTGAGTGAAACGAATGTGCTGCGTTCGCAATGACACTAAATCCAAAATGTGTTTATGGAGATTGCAGCCATTCAAGTTCTTCGTCAGTGAAGAGAGGCTGTGATGAGTCGTCGATCCAATCGGTTATGTATTCTGGTGCTTCTTCACGGACTGTTTTGGAGCGGCTGCCCTTTTTGCTGCGTAGGGTTTTTATGTCGCTGGCAAAAGAATTTAATTGGCGTGCTAAGTCGGTGAATTGAGAAGCGTAATCATTTGCTTGTTCGGATGATATTAGCTCGCGCTTGAGAGATCGGTTGAGCCAGTATTTTGCTTCAAAGAGGCTGCCGCGGGCATAATAAAGGAATTGAAGTTTCTCGCCGTAATGAAAACGGCCATAAGCTTCAGCGATATTTGCACCAACCGAGTCTGCTGCGCGTGCCAGTTGTTTTCCAACAACATCTTTAGCAAACGGCTTCCACCGCGTAACCCGCCGCCAAACATCATCCGCCACAGCTTCGGCAGCTTGCAACACCCTCAAATCCTCGAATTTTAATACCATCGCACCACCCAATATCTAATATCCAATAACTAATATCGAATACCCAATATCTAATATCCGTATTTCTCCGCAAACGCCACCAACGCCTCCTCGAACATGCTCAACTCCGGACGCACCAGCCCCGCCCCAACCTGTCCAACGCCGGGGTCTTTGTGGGCTACGCCAGTGTTGACGCGGGGGGTTATGCCTAGTTCAACGACTTTGCGCAGGTCTATGCCTGTGGGGGTGCCGCGGAAATCAAGGGGTGGGATTGTGAAGAATTTGTGCTCGGCGTGACAGATTTCATACATCTCTAGCGTGGCGTTGATGGCGTCTTTGGGTGTCCCGCTGACGAAAGTAACAATGGCGGGAGCAGATGCCATGGCAAAGGCCCCAATCCCGGCGGATTCGGTGATGGTGCTGTCGCCGATGTCGCCGCTGGAGTCTTCCTCGGTGAAGCCGGGGAAGTACAGGCCCTTCGGGATATTCACCGGCGAGGTGAACCAGCGATCCCCCAGGCCGCTGACGCGGATGCCAAAATCTGTCCCGTTGCGGGCCATGACATCCACAATGGTGCTGCCTTCAATCCCGTGGGCCGCATCTGCCATGGCTTTGCAGGCCGCCATCACGGGGTTGAGTACCGAGAGAGCATTGTCGCCCAGGAACTTGAGTATCTCTGAGGCTATATCAGCGTCATCGGTAGCTTTGACGACATGAGGAGCCAGCACTTTGGTGAAAAGTACCGAGCCAGCCTTGTTGCGGTTGTGGCCTTCATCCCCCATGTGCAGGGATTCGGCCAGTAAAGCCCGAATGTCAATGCCGCCGCTAAGTTCAATGGCTTTGCCCAAAACTGGGCCCATGACATTCTCCATCCAGGAGAATCGCTCAATGACTTCTTCGCTGTATGCGCCATAGCGCAACACTTTGCCGTAGCCCTCGTTGAGGTTAGAGTAAGACATATTGCCATGGGTCTTGTTCTCGAGGATGTAAACCGACATGTGGGGCGAGATCACACCCGCCATGGGGCCGGCGGATTGATGGTGATGGCAGGGATCAAGCTCAATCTCCCCAGACTCGACCAATTTTTGAGCCTCATCCATATTTTTGGCTTTGCCTTCATAAATTAATGCCCCGGTGATGGCGCCTCTCATGGGGCCTGAGGCTCGATCCCAGGTGATGGGAGGGCCGGCGTGCAAGAGTAAATTAGCGTGCATTCCAGGAACGACATCAATAGCTTTGCCCAAACCCACAACCACCGGGCGGGCTTCCATCATACGATCAGTGGCTTTAGTATTAGCTTTGTCAATATTCATAAGTACCTCCATGTAATTATCAATTTGGGAGTCTCAAGATTCGTGAAACGTAAAACGTGAAGAGTGAAACGTGAAAAGTGAAACGTGAAGAGTGAAACGTGAAAAGTGAAACGTGAAAAGTGAAACGTGAAAAGTGAAACGTGAAAAGTGAAACGTGAAAAGTGAAACGTGAAGAGTGAAACGTGAAAAGTGAAACGTGAAAAGTGAAACGTGAAAAGTGAAACGTGAAAAGTGAAACGTGAAAAGTGAAACGTGAAGAGTGAAACGTGAAAAGTGAAACGTGAAGAGTGAAACGTAATCTCACACATCACGCATCACTCATCACTCGTCACGCACTTTACCCTTCATTCTGCTTAGAATCCCCGCCAGCTTGTCACTTCCGCTAGCTACGGGTTTCCATTCCATTTGCACAGCGCTAGCTCCCTGGTCAATCAGGCTCTCGGTGAAAGATTCCAGGCCAACGTTGATGCCAGCCATGGGTTTATTTATACTTTCCAAAGCTACCTGCTGCATCTTTTCTACAGTCGGGGGGTCAATGGCGCGTTCAATGGCCTGCAAAGTGCGTCCCACATAACGGGCGGCAGCATCGTTGCTGATCTCGACTTTTGCGCCGGCTTCCTCTAGTAATTTAATTTGCCCATCCATGCCCTGAGGGTCCTCATCGGTGCCAGAGACAAGTGCCACCACTTCCAGGTGGCGTCCGGCGTCTTTAGCGGTTTTAATTCCTGCCGCGATGGCGGGGGCTAGATCACCAGCCGGGTTGTTGTGAGCGCCGTAACCCAGCACCACATCCAATAAGATAAGAGCAACTTCTGGGTCTCGGGCTTCTTTTTCAAGGCGGCGGATGCGCAGGTCGTTATCCATCATGGGATGCAGCCGCCCAACGGTGAACTCGTCCTCACCGAGGTCAATGAGCGTATGCTCCACGCTGACCAGGGAATCTTCTAGTTTGTTTTTCTTATACAAGGGAGCGTTCGAGTACACCACTGGTAAATAATTCTCTAAGATCAGCATGACCTCATATTGCAGCGTGCCGCCGGAGAAAAGTCCCCGCAGATAGCGTTGACCTTTTGCAAATTTGGAAATATCTGGTTCGGAGGCAAAATCTTCTTCTGAGTCAACCAGTTTCACTGCTAATTCAGCAGCCTCGTCGAATGTGGTAGCGAAGAAAATATTATCTACCCGGCGTGAGGCCGTGGCATATCCAATGAAATCAACCACCACCGGTTTATCCGCCGAGCGGGCCGCCCTGACCAATTCATCGGCCACTTTGGGGGATGGCGGTTTGGAGACCAGCACGATGACTTTGGTGTCAGGATCACGCGCCATCAGGTCCAGGCCCTGGCGGGCGGTGATGGCATTGACCGCTTCAGTGAGATCACGGCCTCCGGTTCCCAGGGCGTGGGTTATTCCCCTTCCCATTTGGTGAATGCGCACACATATCTGCTGCAAACCAGTGCCTGAGGCTGCTACCAGCCCAATAGAGCCTTTGCGAACCTTGTTTGCAAAACCCAGGCCAATCCCATTAACAATGGCCGTGCCGCAGTCTGGCCCCATCACCAGCAGACCCTTGGACGCGGCGTATTGTTTTAATGAAATCTCATCTTCGAGCGAAACATTGTCGCTATAGAGGAAAACGTGTTTCCCCAATTCTAAAGCCTGACGAGAAACCCCAGCGGCATAGCGGCCGGGAGTTGAGATCAGCACCCATTGGGCGTCTGGCAGCATCTTGGCGGCGGTTTCCAGGCTGTGTGGGCGGTAGTCCTCGTCGCCACCGCTGCTGCGCCGGGATGCAACCAACTCATCCACTTTGTCTAAGGCTGCCTGCGCGGAAGATTCATCTTTGCCTTTGATGACAAGTACTAGATCATCCGGGTTAGCAACCTCTGCCTCGGGGACTAGCAAATCGCTCTGCGCCAGGACATCTTTATTGGCCGCAGTTCCCATTACAACACCGGCATCAATGATACCGGGTTGCTCGGCCAGAGTGCGCTGCAACTGCATTAGAATCACAGAGTCGTAGTAGGCTCCGGTGCGAATTTCTACTTTAATTGCTGACATTATGAACCTCTTGGGTATTGGGTATTAGATATTGGATATTGGGGATTGGATATTGGGGATTGGATATTGGAAGTGGTGCATTGCACCTGTTTTTGGGTGCGTTGCACCACGAGTTGATTGGAGGCTGGATGTTGAAGGTTAGATTGCTCCTTGCTCTTTCATCTCTGATACTTCATCAGGAGAATAGCCCAACATCGCTACAAGAATTTCTTCCGAATGTTCACCAAGCAAAGGCGGGGGATGATGCACTTCTGCGGGAGTTTGGGATAGTTTATAAGGAAATCCGGTGAGCCGCACAGTCCCAGCCGTGGGATGCTCTGTCTCTATTGCCAGGTTGCGTGCCTCAGCTTGAGGGTGTTCGAAAACATCAGAAATTGTGTTGATAGGCCCGCAGGGAAGGCCAGCTTCCTTTAAATCCGCAAGCCATTCAGCCGCATCACGAGTGAGTAAAATATCGCCTAATATTTCTATAAGCGCCTCGCGGTTGGTCAGGCGCTGGCTGTTGGTTTCAAAACGTGGATCAACCTTTAGTTCCGGGCGGCCAATCACCTCGCAAAGAAGACCCCATTGTCTCTCAGTGGCCGCGCCTAAGACAAACCAGCCATCTTGAGCTTGAAAAGCTTGGTATGGAATAACATTGGGATGGGCGTTGCCGTAACGCTGGGGGGACTCCCTCCCAATAAGATAGTTGGAGGCCACATTTGCTAGCAGAGCTACGTGCGCATCAAGCAATGACACATCTACCAACTGCCCTTCCCCAGTGATGTCGCGGGCGCGTAGGGCCGCTAATATGGCAGTTGCCGCAAACATCCCGGTATTGATGTCTATAATAGGAATCCCAACCCGGTAGGGCGGCCCATCTACCGGCCCGGTGATGCTCATCATGCTGCCCTCGGCCTGAAGGATGGCATCATAGCCGGGCCGCTCGGCGTAAGGGCCGCTGCGTCCATACCCGCTTATAGAACAATAAACCAAGCGCGGGTTCAGGGCATGTATATCTTCAAACCCCAACCCCATTTTATCTAAAACGCCGGTGCGAAAATTTTCAACCATCACGTCAGAGATTTTGGCTAAACGATGAATGATCTCTCGCCCCTCGGCACTCTTCATATTTACCGTAATGCTCCGTTTGTTCCGATTTGCGGATAAGAAATAGGCCGATTCTCCCGGATAAGGGCCATAAGCTTCGCCTACAAAGGGCGGCCCCCAACCTCTGCTCCCATCTCCCTGCCATGGCCTCTCGACCTTAATTACATCAGCCCCCAAATCACCTAACATCATTGTGCAATAAGGGCCTGCCAGAGCGCGGGTAATATCTAAAACTCGAATGTTTTCTAATGCTCTCATCATTGTCTCCATCAACCCCCCAGGGCTATCGCATTTGAGATCTGAAACCCACTCCTTACCTGCGCTCGAGATGGGTCGGCAGCCCCATCGGGTGCGGAATCCAGGGGAGCTGGCG
>DAOUWT010000174.1 GCA_030666985.1 Chloroflexota bacterium | reverse complement strand
GTGAATGGTAGACTGAAACCAAGATTTCTCCTCGTTTTTCGGCGGTAATCGTGCCTAAACCTCGTCGAAATAACATGATTAATTGCCTAACTTAACGACATTGAGTAATCAGTGATAATGAGAGGAAAATATGAGCGAGTTGCCATACGCAAAGAGTTTTAGAGAATTAATTGCATACCAAAAATCTCGGCAACTCGCTCAGGCTGTCTTCGAGACGACAAAATCTTTTCCACGTGAGGAAATGTATTCGCTCACTGACCAGATACGGAGATCGTCGCGTTCCATTGGAGCACAGATTGCAGAGGCATGGGGAAAACGGCGTTACGAGAAAAGTTTTATTGCCAAGTTAGTAGATGCGGACGCCGAACAAATGGAAACCCAGCATTGGATTGGCGTTGCGTATGATTGTGGTTACATCAACCGTAAGCAAGCAATCGAACTAAGAGACAAATCTCAAGAAATTGGACGCATTCTAGGCGGCATGATGGCATCATCCTCTCAATTCTCAAATCCTGAAGCACTGGCCCTACGCGAAACGCAAGCGGAGTATTTTATCGAAAACTGAATACTGATAACTGAACACTATGCCCCTCCAACTCACCCTCAACCCCAAAACCTCCACCTGGAGCCTATACAGCTCCAAAGAGAACGCCCCCTACCTGGACGGCGTGAAAATGCGCCTCCACTACCAAGCTAAGCCCGCCGCCTGGTACGCAGTGCGGAAAAAATCTCGCCAGGCCCTCGAAACCTGGAAAGACCCCAGAATCACAGGGCCAGAGGAGGCCTCATCGCCGCACGGAGAATTGCAGCAATTCACGCTGACCATGGCCCCCGAACGCTGCGGGCTGCATATCACCCTCACCTTTGCCCTCCCAGGGGAACATCCGCTGCTCTTGTGGAAAATCAACTTGGAAAACAAGGGGGATAATCCGATTTGGATCGATAGAATCGACATGCTCCGGGCGGGATTCTTCCCCCAAAAGTCACTCCTCCCCGAACCGGGTCCCATCACTATGCAAAAGAACATCCTCCCTGGGGGACAAGGCGTGATCCGCCCCCACCCCGCCCCGGGAGAGCTGGCCTTTTACTCCAACGGCTGGCAATCCTGGTCGCACACGGGGAGCTACGGCGCAGACGATTACTACCGCCAAACGCAGCTCGGATTCTTTGCAACCTCTATGTGGTACAACGCCGGAACACCGCGCCCCAAAAAGCCGGGCTATTTTGCCAGTGATATGTTCGGAGTCATGGGAGACCGCCAGCACCGCAGCGGGATTTTGGCCGGATTCCTCTCCCAGAAAGAACATTTTGGCTCGCTCAAAGTCCGCATCGACGACCCACTCTACCCGGCCCTGTTTCTATGGGCCAACGGAGACCAGGCCCGCCTTGACCCCGGCGCCAGCATAACCACCGATTGGGCCGCCGTCCAGTTTGTAGACATCGATGCCCCCAACCCCCTCTCTCCCTACTTGGAAGCAGTCGCCCGCGAAAATGGCATTCGCCCCTCGCAATTCGCACCTCCTAACTCGCAATCCCTACCTCCTAACTCGCACCCCGCGCCTGTCTCCCCTCTCCTTGTGGGAGAGGGGCCGGGGGTGAGGTCCGGCTGGTGCTCCTGGTATCACTACTACCAAGACATCACCGCCAAAGACATCCGCTCGAACTTGCAAGCCGCCCAAGAAATCAAGGATAGCGTTCCCCTTGGTACAATCCAAATAGACGACGGATACCAAGAAGAAGTGGGAGATTGGTTCACCTTTGACCCCGCTTTCCCCCAAGGCGTGAAACCCCTGGTCAACGAGATCAAGCAGGCTGGCCTCACCCCTGGGGTGTGGCTGGCGCCCTTTATCGTGCATCCTAAATCCAAATTGGCACGCAAGCACCGCAAATGGCTGCTCCGCAACCGCTGGCGGCTGCCTGTCAACGCCGGGTTTATATGGAACACATTCACCCGCGCCCTAGACCTCACCCTCGCCCCGGCATTGGAACACGTTCAAAACGTCATCCGGACAGCCGTGGAAGAGTGGGGCTTCCCCTACCTCAAGCTCGACTTTCTCTACGCAGCCGCCCTATCAGGGCAATACCATGACCCCACAAAAACCAGGGCCCAAGTCCTGCGCAGCGGCTTAGAGGTCATCCGGGAAGCCGCGGGAGACGATGTCATGCTCCTGGGATGCGGCGCGCCGTTGGGGCCGGCCATTGGCCTAGTGGACGCTATGCGGATTGGGGCCGATGTACACCCTGGCTGGTATCCCTCGTTTGGGGGATACGAACTCCTCTTCCGGGCCGAGCCGAACATGCCCTCCGTCCGCAACGCCCTCCAAAACACCCTCACCCGCGCCATGCTCCACCGCCGCTGGTGGATCAACGATCCCGACTGCCTCCTGCTCCGCCCCGGCACCGACCTCACCTTGCCCGAAGTCCGCTCTCTTGCCACCGCCATTGCCTTCTCCGGCGGCCTGACCCTCCTCTCCGATGACTTGGCTGCCCTGCCGCCCGAACGCCTCCAAATTGCCCAAGCTATCCTTCCCCCCATCGGCCAGCGCCCCCGCGTGCCGGATTGGTTCGACGCTGCCACGCCCTCCATCATGCGCCTGGATTTAGAGAACGCGACCGGCAAATGGCATCTCCTGGCTATTTTCAATTGGGGGAAGAGGGAGAAGTCTCTGGATTTGGAGGTGGAGCACCTGGGTTTGGACGGGAAGCAAACCTTTTACGTGTCTCCATTTTGGACGGGGGAAACAACCCTGGTGACAGGTGGGAGGCTAACCCTGGACGCAGTGCCACCCCACGGCGTGAGAGTCCTGGCCCTCCGCCCCATCACTCCCGATTCCCCCCAATACGTGGGCAGCGACCTGCACATCGCCCAGGGCTTGGAAGTCGCTAACTGGTTTGCCACCCCCACCACCCTTAGGATTCTCCTGGCCCGTCCGGGGCACGCCCAGGGCCAGATTCTCCTCCACCTCCCGGAACCACCTCGCCGGGCCTCCATCTCCCAAAAAGAAATCCCCTGGCAAAAGGCCGAGGGGACTCTTTATAGCTTTGCGGTTCAATTCTACCAAAGGGGAGAGTTGCGGGTTAGGTTATAAAGTAATTACTCAAAATCATAGCGGTAGAACTGCATTGCACTTGGTTGGTAAAGTGCGTTGCAGTTCGGTTTTGCAGGCAGACTCGTGGTGCAACGCACCCAAAAGCAGGTGCAATGCACCACTAACATTTTGAGCAAGTACGTTATGAAGTAGGGGTAATGGTGGGGGTATCGGACGGGGTAGGGGTATCGGATGGCGTGGGAGTCTCAGTGGGGGTGTCAGAAGGCGTGGGAGTGTCTGAAGGTGTGAGGGTGTTAGTTGGAGTAGGTGTATTGGTTGGTGTGTGTGTTATTGTGGGGGTATTGGACGGGATTGGCGTTCTAGTAGGCACGTTGGGGACGTATAAAGTTTGCCCGGCCCAAATATAGGTTCCTGTCATGCAGTTTCCGCGCTGCAACTCACCCACAGTGATGCCAAAGGCTTGGGAGAGATTGTAGAGGGTATCACCGTATTGAATGGTGTAGGACACCCAATCCTCCGGTGGTTCGCAGGAGATGGGCGTGAAGGTGGCGGTAGCGGGCAAGGCTGCTTCGGTGGCGGTTTGGGACAACGTTGGGGTGGGAGATGGTGTGTTGGTAAGAGTAGGCGTTTGGGAAGCGAGGGGCGTGAACGGCGCAGAGGTGGCGATAACGACTGTGGGGCTAGGTGAAGCGGTGAGTGTAGGGATTATCACCTGGGTAGGCGGTGGGGTTGTCAGTCCTTCAAAGAAGGCTTGCACCCAATTCCAACCTCCAAGGAAAAAGAATGCCGCAATTAGCAGAGCGGCCATCAACCCCCAGAAAGTGGCCGGTTTCATGGGTTTTTGAGGTTTATGAAGTTTCTGAGGTCTCTGAGGTTTCTGAGGTTCCTTGGACTTCCTGAATTTCCATGTTCCGCCAGATTTTGGGTAGGCGGCGGCTTTTTCAGGAAGTCTACGAGGGGCTTGTTGAGCAAAGACCTGGCAGCGACGGTGATTTTTGGTAAGGCAGTAGCCGCCCTGATAGAGAAGAGAAATGGCTTCTGGTTTTTTTACGTGGTGGCAGTAATTTGCCGGAGAAGCATAACCCATGGCGGTTTCTGGGTCATCTTCTTGGCCTAGGTAAATACAGTGTTGGGGTGGCACGGTATCCTCGCTTGTAAGTGATGGTTGTCTGTATTCTACCTTAAAATTAGGATATGCGGAGGGGAATATGTTCAGTATTCAGTATTCAGTGTCCAGTCAATGTCATTAAGTTAGGAAATTCCAGATAAATAATTGTCCCAAATCCCATGAAGCGTGTTGCGTGAGTTCACGTTTCACGTTTTACGTTTCACAGTGAGATAGATTATTTTTCAGACATCCCTTACAAACCAAGGTCGTCAGTTTCACTGTTTTGAGGTATGATATACCAGACAATAAAGAAAAGGATGCAGATGGATTTTTATTTCCCTGAGACACTCTTGATACCTATTTTAATAGGGAGCGCAGCCCTTCTCCTTGGCGGAGGGGTGGGGTATCTGCGTGCGTCTAGGAGAATTAGGAAAAAAACGTCGCTCTCTAAAAGCCGAAGCGCTTCTGATGGAACGAGGCTTATGAACGCCAAGCTCAGGAAATTATACGGTATCCTGGCCGATCTCACCTCTTCCTTGGATTATCAACGAGTGCTCGATAAAAGTCTTGATGCCAGTTTTATAGCCTTGCATATTGCGGAACGGTCAACGGAAGACTTAGTAAGCGCAGTCCTGTTTTTTGCCGATGATGGTTCTGTTCCCCCTCTGCTGCGAGTGGCAACCGGGCGGGGACTTCCGCGTCCCGACCTCCACAGGAAAACCCCCGGCGTAGAGGGCGTGTTAGGAGCCGCAATCGAAGGGGGTGAGCCGAAACTATCCCGGAATTTACCCAATGACCCAGAATTGAGCAGTTTTATTGCCTTCGGCTCCTGCCAATCGGCTTATTGCATTCCCTTGCGGGTGGGATTGGATATTTTTGGGGTTTTGATATTTGCTCACCCTGAAGTTCGGTATTTTGATTCTGAGCAACGCGAGATATTGAACGTAGTCAGCCACCAGTCCATGACCGCTTTGGAAAATGCCCAACTTTTCCAGGAGCTAAAAGACGAAAAAGATCGCATTATCAAAATTCAAGAAGAAGAGCGGACAAAGCTATCCCGCGATTTACACGATGGCCCCACCCAGACTGTAGCGGCAATTGCCATGCAAGTAGGTTTAGCACGCCGTTTGATGAAAAAGGACATGGCTGCGGCTGAAGAGGAACTTTATCGCACCGAAGAAATGGCTCGCCGAACTACCCAAGAAATCCGGCACATGCTCTTTACCCTTCGCCCCCTGGTGCTTTCATCTGAAGGACTTACGGCTGCTCTGGAATCTATGGCCGACAAGATGCGAGAAACATACAGCCAAAACGTGATCATAGAATCCGATGAAGAACTTGTCTATTCGTTGGAAATGAGCGTGCAAACCGTGATATTCAACGTCGCTGAAGAAGCTGTCAACAATGCCCGCAAACACGCCAGAGCGGATCATATCTGGGTGCGAGTGAAAAGATTGCAGAAAGACCTGGCTTTTTTGGAAATCGAAGATGATGGAAAAGGATTCGATGTCAAAGAAGTCTTTGACGATTACGAAAGCCGAGGCAGTTTGGGGATGGTTAACATGAGAGAACGCGCCGAGCTTGTTCGAGGACTATTCCACATTGAATCTGATCCCAAGACAGGCACCACAATTCAGATTGTCATCCCTCTTAGTGATAACGCTGCTGACCGCCTTCGCAGTATATAAGGGAGCAGCAAGATGACCCTTACGTAAAACGTGAAAACGTGAACGCGCCTCACAGAACGTGTGTGTCAATCGACTATTGGTAAGTTTATTTCACGGTAGCTCGGCCCCCCTCAGTCCCCCCATTTGCACCTCACGAAAAGATGTGAGACGAAAATGGGGGGAGGAATTACTTCGCGCACGAGATTC
>DAOUWT010000066.1 GCA_030666985.1 Chloroflexota bacterium | reverse complement strand
GCCCCTCCCCTAAATTCGACATCTTCTCGTCGCATTTGGGGGAGGTCGGGTGGGGGCAGAGGTTTCCAACAACCTTTGAGTGCTCCCTGTTGTATCATCACAAAAGCGGCCGGTAAACTCAGCACCTAACTTAATACCATGTATGCACTTGATAGTTCGGCGAATTGAGGCAATCGCACTTGAACCTTTGATGTTCTCTCACGAGCTAATTTGCAGTATTTTTCATGTATGTCAATTCCAACATATCTACGTCCTAATTCAATAGCTGCTAAAGCAGTGGTACCAGAGCCAATAAACGGGTCTAGAACCAGATCGTCTTTTTTAGTGAACAATCGAATAAACCAATTAGGTAAATCTACAGGAAATGCGGCGCTATGCCCTTGGTTCGAGCATTCAGTGGCCATGTGAATGACATTCATAGGGTAAATTTTTTTACGACCTACCCAATGAGATATGTTTTTACCGAAGCCGCTTCCAACTTTTGATTCGTCTCGAGTTTTATCAGTCTCACTGAGGTTTGTAAGCCGATAATCTGCCCAATCCCCTACTGGCACCATAACAGATTCTTGGTACATGTTGAATTTCCGCTGCTTGTTGAATTGAAGCAATCTTTCCCAAGAGTCTCTGAATCTGTTAGGCCACTTGCCAGGATATGAGTTCTTCTTGTGCCAAACAAACTCTTCTGTCCATAACCAACCCTGTTTTTTCAATCCGAGAATTAATTCAATAACGTAAGTGTGCCTTTCCCCATTGATTGCACGCTCTTTAATGTTGAGAACAAACGTGCCAGTCGGTTTGAGTACGCGTAAAAATTGTTCGGCTTTGGGCAAAAACCAATCTACATAATGGTCTGGCTTCACACCACCATAAGTTTCTTTTCTTTGATTTGCATAAGGAGGGAATGTGAATATTAAGTCAATTGAATTGTCGGGAAAGTCTCTAAGTACATCCTCGCAATCCCCATGAATAATTTTATTTATAAAGCTCATGTCAACCTCTAAAGCTGTGTCTTTACGGCTCGAGCGTTCCTTTACCGCGAAACTTTCGCGTAGACCAAACTGCTCTGTGGCTTCCTCCAACGATTTACATTTTGCATATTATATCATCTATGCCTTTCCCGCTAGTGGACTGTCAAGTCTACTTTGACGTGTTCGTAGTTGGGCACGCGAGTGCCCGTATCAGGTGCGGGGCGAACTCGTGTTCGCGTGCGAATTTCATTCGCTACTACAAACCATCATTTCATGCTTGACAGACCACTAGCTCAACGTATGCTCACTTTGAATACTGTTTCCTCTCTCTCAAATGAAATATCGTCTCCGAATAGGGGGTTTTATTCTTTTCAGTCCGCTTTAAAACTGGGCGCCGATATTGATTTACTATCACCATTCCCGCACGCTTGGCTATGGCAGGATATAGGTTATGTTTGTCATTTGCCACCAGAAAAACATCGTAATCATCAGCCAGGAAGCGTTTGCAGTTCATCAAAACATCAGAAATTCCTGCCACGTATTCGGCGCGGGCTTTCTTCCCTTGGCCCTTATACAGCGGCCCAATCTCTAACTCGTCTCGCCGGTCGAATTGGAATAGGTCATAGGCGTAGGCGTGCTGCTGGTGGTAATCTATTAGGCCCACGTAAGGCGGACTTGAAAATATGCCCCGAATCTTGTTGTTTTGAGCAAGACCGGCAAAGTCAGGGTTCGCTTGATGGAGTTCGTCGAAGATTCCCATGACCCTCGAATCACCCATAAAACACTCCTGAAAGGTGGCAGTCCTTATTTCCTCGAATTCGGCTAACCGCCTAATTGTATCTTTAGCGTACCTTTTCCACCAACGCCGAATAGAAAACAACGGCGCACAAATTTTTCCATGTTTTCGGCAATAATACGGCGCTGTCACAGGCTCGATCAATGTTGCCAGGTCTGCGTGCGTTGTGGCCCGGCAGGAGCGGATCGTCCGGCTGAGAATCAGGGTGAGGATTTTCTTTGTGTCTGGATTTTGAACTTGTGAGATGAGGCTAAAGACAAAATCAATTTCATCTCGGGCCGGTTTCAGATACCACTTATCGAGAAAAGGTGTCTTCTTAATGTTTTGGGGTGGGACTAAGACCTCCGAGGTTTTTGTAGCGCTAAACCTCGGAGGTCTTGCCCCTATTTTTTGAGATAATACAAGAAAAGTTCCAGAACCTTCTTGTACGACCTGGATTTCATATTTTTTTACTAAACGATAGAAAACCTCAAGAAATAGCTTTTCTTTTTCCGCGCCATATTTCATTTGGTCAATCTCCCCTCTTCTCACTTTATACCTGAAGTCGGGCGAGGGAAAATACCGGTCGTTGACCCTTTTTATTTCATCGCGGAGTTCGTCCTCGAATCTGATGTGATTTGAACCTGATAAGAAATTTTCTAAGGCGATAGTTATGCCCTGGACTTCTTTTTCTAAATCTAAAAGATCGTGCCCATGCACTTTGACATTGCTTATCAGGGCGTTGAAAGCAGAAATATCTATCCCAATGGCGTGCAATCCCAGCTCGTTAGCCTGAACCAAAGCTGTGCCGCTCCCACAAAAAGGGTCGAGAATAATATCGCCCGGCCGGAAAAAAACTTCCCGTTTAAATTCGTCAATATGGTCGTCTAAAAAATATTCCACAAGCTGCGGGATGAATTTGCCTTTGTAAGGATGCAACCTATGCACATGTTTGGTTCTTTCTTTCTCGGTCAAGTTATCGAACGACAAGGCCCAATTTATATCTTCCCCCAATTCCTCTTTCCGCTTGCTCTCTTTTTGGCCGTCCTGAGCTTCGTAATATTGGAGCAATTCTCGCCGGGAGAGGAGCGTAGTTTCGTTCCGGCGGTGTTTTTCAACCACGCCATACTGGATTAGATATGAGATATTGGAAGCGGAAACCCGTCTCCCTAAACGCTGAGTGGCCCACTCGCTAGCTTCCTTTATCGTCAACAAATCCTTATCCATAGCCCGCTGCTTCCTGTTCCCCTGATCCCTGTTCTCCTGATCCCTAGTCACCTAATATTGAACCAACTCCACCAACACGCCCCCCGTGCTCTTGGGATGAATGAAAGCAATCTGCCTCCCATCCTCCAGCGTGGACGCTTCTTCGTTGATGAGACGCACTCCGGCAGCCTTCAACTCCTCTAATTTTGCACTAATATCCTCAACCTCGAAGCAGAGATGGTGCATGCCGCCCCCGCGCTGGGCCAAGTATTTCGCCAAACCCGAATCCTCGCCGAGGGGCTGAACAAGCTCCACTTCGGTGTCGCCCAGGGGGAGAAAAGCCACCGCCGCCCCCTGGCTGGGGACTTCCTCAACGTGACCGAGTTCCAGGCCCAGGGCGTCCCGCCAGAACTTGAGCGCGTCATCAATATCTTCGACGAGAATGGCGACGTGAGCAATTTTTTTAACTTCAGTCATCCTTTATCCTTTGTGAAAAGTGATGAGTGATGAGTGAAACGTGATGAGTGATAAGTGTCACTCATCACTCGTTACTCATCACTCTATATCCAAGTAGAGGGTTCGTACTCGCCCCACACGCCCCGCAGGACGTTGGTGATTTCTCCCAGGGTGAGGTCGTGCTCAACGCATTCGATGAAGAGGGGCATCAGGTTTTGGGTTCCGCGGGCGGCTCGTTCCACCCGGGCCAGCAACTCGCTCACTTTTGCAGAATCACGCTCCCCCCGGAGTTTACCCAGCCGGGCCCGCTGCCCCGCCTCAATTTCGGGATTCGCTTCCAGGCGAGGCAAATCCTCCCCCGCATCCCCCAGAAAAGCATTCACGCCCACGCGGATTTCTTCCCCCTCCTCCACGGCGCGTTGGCTGCGGTAGGCGGATTCTTGAATCTCCTGCTGGATGAAACCGCGCTCAATGGCGGGCAAGGCTCCTCCCATGGCATCAATTTTTTGGAGATATTCCTCGGCCCGGGACTCGATCTCGCCGGTGAGGTGCTCCAGGAGGTAGGAGCCAGCCAGGGGGTCAACGCTATCCGCCGCGCCGGACTCGTGGGCAATGATTTGCTGGGTGCGGAGGGCGACGCGGACGGAATCCTCGGTGGGCAGCCAGAGAGCCTCGTCCATGCTGTTGGTGTGGAGGGATTGGGTGCCTCCCAGCACGGCGGCCAGGGCCTGGAGGGTGACGCGGGCGACATTGTTTTGCGGCTGCTGGGCCGTGAGCGTGGAGCCGGCTGTTTGGACGTGGAAGCGGAGCATGAGGGCACGCGGCTCTGTGGCCCCGAAGCGTTCGCGCATGATCTTGGCCCACAAGCGGCGGGCGGCCCGGAATTTGGCGATCTCCTCCAAAAAGTTGTTGTGGGCGTTGAAGAAGAACGATAGCCGCTGCCCAAATTCATTCACGTTTAGCCCGGCGTTGATGGCGGCCTGGACGTAGGCTATCCCGTTGGCGAGGGTGAAGGCCAGCTCTTGCACGGCGGTAGACCCGGCCTCGCGGATGTGGTAGCCGGAGATGGAGATGGTGTTCCAGCGGGGGACTTCTGTTTGGCAATATTGAAATACGTCGGTGATGAGGCGCATGGAGGGCTGGGGCGGGAAGATGTAGGTGCCGCGGGCCACGTATTCTTTGAGGATGTCGTTTTGGATGGTTCCCCGTATTTGGCGGACATCCACGCCCTGGCGTTTGGCGACGGCGATGTACATGGCTAAAAGAATGGCGGCGGGGGAGTTGATGGTCATGCTGGTGGAGACTTTGTCGAGGGGGATGTCTTTGAAGAGGGTCTCCATATCACGCAGGGAGGAGATTGAGACGCCCACTTTGCCAACCTCGCCGGCGGAGATAGGGTCATCGGCGTCGTAGCCGATCTGGGTGGGGAGGTCGAAGGCCACGGACAGCCCGGTTTGGCCTTGTTCTAGGAGGTAGCGGTAGCGGCGGTTGGATTCTTCTGCGCTGGCGTACCCGGCGTATTGGCGCATGGTCCAGAGACGTCCCCGGTACATGGCGGGGTAGATGCCCCGCGTGTAGGGGTATTCTCCGGGGAAGCCTAGTTTTTCGAGGTATTCACCCTCTCCATTCTGGGGGATGGCCAGGCGCGGGAGGGGAATCTGGGAGGAGGTTTTGAATTCGGCTTTCCGTTCGGGGAAGCGGTTCAGGAAGGGGGCGAGGGTTTTATCTTTCCAGAGTTTGAGGTGGTGTTTTAGGGTCATAGGGGGCGGGTAATGAGGTGATGAGGGGTGAGGTGATGAGGGACTAGGGATCAGTGACTAGGGGACTGGGACAGGCGCACCTGTATAATACCATCTTCCGCGAAACAACGCCCTTCGCGCGGCGCGTTAGCAATTTACCAAAATAATTTATCTAACCCCAATGCAAAATTGATGGCTGTCCTTACTTCGTCCATTCGCTCTGGAGACAACTGAGTGATAATTTTCCCGATTTTAGCTTGCGAAACCGTCTGGATGTTATCAAAATTAACAACGCAGTTTGCATACATTCCATCTTCGGTGGTTAATAATGTCTCCGATGGAATGTCTCGGACTTTGGTTGTGATGGGTGCAATACTTACCGTGTTGAGATAGGGAATGATCGCGGTGCGCGTTAAAATGAGTACAGGTCTGCGTTTATCAGGAGACTTGAAGGTGTACCAGTAAACTTCACCGCGTTTCATTCTGCACCCCAAACCTGTTCATCCTGCCAGATGTCAAATTCGCCTTTTTCAACGGGATATTGCGCGTATCCTTCAGCGTGACGTTCCTCCAACTTGCGGATTTTATGTTTTTGTAGGGCTAATCTCAATGCTTTCCGAATAAAAGCAGATCGATTTGTCTCCAAGCTGTGAATAACTTGGTCTACCTCATGAAGCAGGGGCTCGTCAATGGTCATTTGAATAGTTTTCATAACACTTTCCTTTTAGCTACAATTGAGTTATGTGTATTCTAATCCATATAAAAATAGAGGTCAAGATATTGTTTCCCCCGCCTCTCATAATTTCTCAACCAATCTACTTCCCCACTTGCCTACACGCCCAATTTCCAGTATAATCCCCGTGCAATAAAAACATTGGCCCGCTAGCTCAATTGGCAGAGCAACTGACTCTTAATCAGTAGGTTATAGGTTCGATTCCTATGCGGGTCATTTTTGGTTTAAGGGGGAGAACGTCAGGAACCGCGTTCCTCGGAGGAACGCGGTTCCTGACTTACTACGAGCCAGGATCGCTCCCTGTGCATAGGCGATTCTCGTATTTCGACAAAGCTGCCTCCAGCACGGCAAGCAAATCCACGCCGGTAGAGTTGGCAATGCAGACCAGGGAGAAAAATACATCGCCGATTTCATCCTCCCAACCCTCTCCAGGCCCAAAGGGGTGTTTCCCGTACTCCGTGGATTTAAGGATTTCTTTTGCGACTTCGCCAATTTCAGAAACCAGGTCCAACAACCGATCCGCGACGGGGATTTCGAGATCGTGAACATTCACAAAATCATTAACTTGGTTTTGGAAAGTGGGAGTGGGCATGAGGAGTGACTTTAACGAATTTGGCAGCACGAAATTAGAAATCGAAGTCTGTGCCCACTCCCATTTCAACAGCTTTATTATAGACGTGGAAAGCGGTTGAAATATCCTGAATCGCCAAACCAACACTTTTGAAGAAAGTGATTTCTTCAGCGTTCTCACGTCCGGTGATCTTTTCGATAACTACATCACCCAATGAACCGTGAATTTTGTCCCAACTGTATTCTCCCGCCTCAATCGGGATAATGAAATCACCTGCTTCTGGCTCGCAAGCTTCTACAAGGTCACAAACCACTTTAGAGTTCTGTACCGTCTTGGTATCCACTTCGCGCGTTACAGGAGTATGAGAACCAATCCCGTTGATATGGGTTCCAGGCTTGACCCAATCGCCATTTACAATTGGATCTTTGGCAGTGGTAATCAGAGTGATAATATCGGCCTCACGGACAGCTTGTTCGGCATTATCCGATAATACAATTTCACAGTCTACAAGTTCCCCGAGGGTTTCCTTGAATTTAATCCTTTTTTCAAGTATATCAACTGAATAAAGGATCAATTTATCAATATCACGGACATTATCTATAGCTAATGCCTGAGACTCCGCCATGCCGCCTGCGCCAAATAAAGCATGAACTTTAGCACCTTCACGAGCCAAAAACTTGGTTGCAAGGCCGGCGACCCCGCCCGTCCGCATTGCGGTCAAGTAACTCCCATCCATAATCGCAATCGGAGCGCCGGTTTTTTCATCTAATAAGGTAATTGTGCCAAAGATGGTTGCTATATCATATTTCGATGGGTTTTCTTTGTATACAGTCACAACCTTGATACCTAGTGCTCCCAAACCCTTAAGGTACGCGGGCATAAAAAGAGCCAACCCGCCATGATCGGGCGTCGTGATTGGAGTACGCAGAGGCATATTTGCATTTTCGTTTGACAGATCGGCAAACGCTTTCTCAAGAATATCAATGACATCAGACATTTTCAAGACCTGCATCACATCACTTCTGGATAATAGTTTTGTGGTCATTTTCTTCTCCTCAATATAGTATATTATTTCCTTTGATTATTCTACTTCAGACAAGACTTGAATACAAGGCGAGCCTAGGAATGTACGGCAGATTATTTCTGGTGATTTTCGACACTTGCCCGCATCTATACCTTTACCTACAATCATATCTACGGTGATTATTCAACCCCGTGGATTTTTTTGGGGGGACGGGGGGGTGGGCGTGAGAGCAAGCCCCAGGCGCCACGCCCAAGCGGGGACAAACCATGGGGGTTGGCATCTCGCCGGGGCGAGGTTTTACGCATCCCCAGCCGCATACGTTCCCCCCAATCTCCAACAGGGAGTGAGTGGCTACCTACTACGAGGTCGTCATAGCGGCGTATTATAAGCATCACAAAAAGGAGCCCAAATCATGCTAGGAAAAGAAAAGCTGCGAGAAATAGCCGACCGCGCGTTAGCCTTGTCCAACGCTGACCAGACAGAGGTGCTCATCTTCAGCGGAGACGAGCACCTGACCCGTTTCGCGGTCAACGCCATTCACCAAAACGTTTCAGAGACCGATGTATCAGTGCGGGTGCGGGCCGTGTTCGGCAAAAAAGTAGGAGTAGCTTCAGGCAATGACCTGAGCGAAGCCGCCCTAAAAAAGACCGTCGAAGCAGCCGAAACGGTAGCCCGCTTCCAACAAGAAAACCCCGAATTCGACTCCCTCCCGGGGCCGAAGCCTTACCAGGAGGTGGACGCCTATGTTGAAGCCACCGCCGCCTATACCCCACAAGAACGAGCCAAGGGAGTAGCCGCTATTTGCAATTTAGCCCGGGAGAATGACCTGAAAGCAGCCGGGGCTTTTTCGACTGCCGAGACTGAGATCATGGTCGCCAACTCCCTGGGAGCATCTGCCTATCACCGTAACACATTGGCGCACATTGTCACTGTCATCATGAGCGAAGACAGCTCAGGCTTTGCGACTGCCACTGGCACCGACGTTACGAACATTGACCCCCGCGCAATCGGGCAAATAGCCGTAGACAAAGCCCTCGAAAGCCGCCGCCCCACCGATATAGAGCCGGGAGCTTACACCGTCATCTTAGAAGAAGCAGCCGTGGCGGATATGCTTTTCATGCTGGGCTACTTGGGATTTGGCGCACTCTCCATGCAAGAGGGACGCAGTTTCATGAGCGGCCGCCTGGGGGAGGAAATCACCGGGGCGAACATCACCATCTGGGATGATGGTCACGACCCCCGGGGGATGGTGATGCCCTTCGACTTCGAGGGAGTCCCCAAGCAGCGCGTGAGCCTCATCGAAAAGGGAATCGCCCAGGGCGTGGTCTACGACACATTCACCGCTGGCCGCGAAGAGGGAAAAACCTCCACCGGGCACAGCCTCCCCGCGCCCAACACCATGGGGCCCCTCCCCATCAACCTTTTCATGGCCCCCGGCCAATCCACCAAAGAAGAAATGCTAGCCTCCACCAAGCGCGGAATCTGGGTGACACGCTTCCACTACACCAATCCCCTTCACCCCATCAAAACCACGCTCACCGGCATGACCCGCGATGGAACATTTCTCATCGAAGATGGCGCGATTACCCGCCCCCTGAAAAACCTGCGCTTCACGCAGAGCATCCTAGAAGCATTCGCAGAGGCCGAGATGCTCGGCTCAGAACTCAAGATGAAAAAGATTGGCTGGGGCAATTTTGCCGTCTGCGCCCCGGCGGCCAAGATACACAACTTCACATTCACGGGTACTACTGAATTTTAATTGTTGGTAGGCTGGTATATTGGGGATTAGTAGATTGGTAGATTAGATTGGTAGATTGGTAGATTAGTAGATTAGTAGATTGGTTTTCTCAATCTACCAACATACCTATTTCCCAATCTACCAACATACCAGTTTCCCAATCTACCAACATACCAACTTCCCAATCTACCAACATACCAACTTCCCAATCTACCAACTTCCCAATATACCAACCAACGGAGGAACAATGCGAGAATTAACCGACCGCGCCCTCAATCTAGCTCAAGTGCAAGGGGCCACATACACAGATATTAGAATCATCAACCGCCAAACCCAAAATATAAATGTCAAGAACGGCATTGTCCAAGGCCTATCTTTAGACACTAACCAGGGATTTGGGGTGCGAGTGATCGCAGACGGAGCCTGGGGATTTGCCAGCAGCAACACCCTCACCCCCGCCGAAGTTGACCGCGTGGCGGCCCTGGCGGTGACAATTGCCAAAGCCAGCGCTCTAGCCAACCAAGAGGCCGTCAACATTGGGCCGCCCGAAGTCCACGAGGACACTTACAAAACGCCCGTCAAAATTAATCCATTCTCTGTCTCTTTGAACGACAAAGTTTCATTATTGCTGGATGCAGACAAAGAAACCCGCTCGGTGCCGGGAGTCATGGTCGCCACATCTAGCCTGACCTTCATCCGCGAAAACCAGACTTTCGCCAGCAGCGAGGGGAGTTATATAGAGCAAGAGATCACCGAAAGCGGATTGGGCCTGACAGCCACCGCCGTTGCCGAGGGAGAGATGCAAAAACGCTCTTACCCCAACTCCTTTGGCCGACATCAGGGCACGGCAGGCTGGGAATTCATTGAGGAGTGGGACCTGGTGGGGAACGCTCAACGCATGGGGGAGGAGGCTGTCGCCCTCCTCAGCGCGCCGCAGTGCCCCAGCGGGGAGACCACCATCATCCTGGACGGGCCGCAACTGGCCCTACAGGTACATGAATCTTGTGGGCATCCCATTGAGTTAGACCGCGTTTTCGGCACCGAGGCCGCCTACGCAGGAACCAGCTTCCTCACCCCGGAAAAGTACCGCTCCTTCCGCTACGGCTCCGATATAGTCAACATCACCGCCGACGCGGTCACGCCCACCGGCCTGGGAACATTTGGCTACGATGACGAAGGCGTCCCCGCGCAGACCACCGACATCGTCAAAAATGGCATGTTCGTGGGCTACCTCACCTCGCGGGAAACAGCTAGCCAGTTGCGACGCACCCACCCCCAGGCTCCGGCCCGCAGCAACGGTTCCATGCGTGCCGACGGCTGGAACCGCATCCCCCTCATCCGCATGACCAATGTCAGCCTCCAAGCGGGCGAGTGGACTTTAGACGACCTCATCGCCGACACGGACGATGGCATTTACATGATCACCAACAAAAGCTGGAGCATTGACGACAAACGCCTCAATTTCCAATTCGGCACTGAGTTAGCTTACGAGATCAAGAATGGCAAGCTGGGACAGATGCTCAAGAACGCTACCTACACCGACATCACGCCCAAGTTCTGGGGGAATTGTGACGCCATTTGTAACGCCGAGCATTGGCACGTGTGGGGCACACCCAACTGCGGCAAAGGCCAGCCGGGACAGGTTGCCCACACCGGCCACGGGGCCGCGCCGGCCCGCTTCCGCAACGTGCAGGTGGGGATGATGGGGTAGTGTTGGTGTTGGGGATTGGATATTGGATATTGGGTACTTGGGAAAAAAGGAAAGGTAGTATCCCTGTTTGCGGCACTCAGCCGTCGTTTGCGGGCGTGCTGAATCATTCAATGGGATGGAAATTCTTGTCATGTTCATTTCCCCCAAAAACGTATTTCATGTATAATAGGGAGGCACTACGGTACAGCCCGCAGGCTAGTGACGATTCTTAGCGTGCGTGGAAACTGTGTGTGCTAGTAACCGTTCACCTCCCCTATCCCGACATGGCAGACCTCCGAGGTCTTGGCTAAGGGAGTGAATAATTACGTGGGCTCTTTGATGAATGGTGGGGTAGGGGATACAGCACAAGACCTGTCAGGTTTCCAAAGACCCTTTTGAGATGGTAAACAAGTGCGATACAGGCATGAATTTATCCAAAAATCATCGTCTAAAACCTGACAGGTCTGGGT
>DAOUWT010000314.1 GCA_030666985.1 Chloroflexota bacterium | reverse complement strand
GTACGAGTTAGCTTTGTTTGCAAAAGTATATGGCTTTTTAACCAAAGGAAAAGCCAGGCCGGGACAAGCCGATTCCAATGCAGAAAATATAGAGGAAAAAGGAATATGGTACGCAGCCAAAGGAGAAAAAATTGAAAAATTTATCCCGGCTTCTGATTTTAAAGAACTCGCAATCGATCTGATTCCCAAAATAACATCCGGAATTGATAAGATTGCCCAAGTCTATGAATGGTCCATGTGGGTAAACACCTTTCCGGGCAAAGGTCCTGACGGGAAGGAAGGCATATGGGTTGAAACGGAAATGGAAAAATTCCGGTGTACTCGGTGCGGACACTGTTGCCTGAAACTACACGATGCATATTGCACCTCCGTTGATATGGAGGAGGTGCGGCGTTGGCGGAAGGAAAAGCGTTGGGACATCCTCGAGTGGGTCGATATCATGAGGGTGGGAGGAGAGGAACTTTTCGCGGATATATGGTTCAGTCCCACGACCGGTGAGGATACTACCAGATGCCCGTGGCTCCGAAAACTGCCGAACAAAAATATTTACAAATGCAGAATTCACGAAACCAAACCGTCACATTGCCGCAATTTCCCAAAATCAAAAAAGCATGCTCTGACAACCGGGTGCAGAGGTTTCGGAGACGATCCAACCTTTGAGCGGGTAAAACGCGATCTGGAAAAACTCTACGATATTTCGCAGAAAATTGAGAAATAGTATAATAAAAACAGAACGGACTTCATTTTTAGTGTTGGAACGCTTGTCAGACATTCGGGAATATTCCTTGGGTATCCTGCCGCTATAGAGGCAGATAGCCACTCCAAAATCTGACTTGCTCTCTTGAGATTTTCCCTATATGAATAGGAATAATTGAGGTATTTTAAAACCCGTTAATATTTGAATTATTGGGTTTTTCCGAATAGGTTCCTTAATAGACTTCAATTCCGGATGAACGAGCTTTTGATTAAAAAAGCGTAATTTGAAAAAAGATACTTTTTGAAGAGGAAAACTGTCATGCATCTTAAAAAGTCAGACCTTGAGAAGGTTTCCAGAAAATTGTTAAGTGCTTCCTGGGAAATTTTTTCGTGGAAGTGGGACCACCGCTTTGAATCTTTCCTGGCCGAATTTTCTGCAGATAATGGAGACGAATTTCGAGCGATATTGGAACGTGATTTCAGCAAGGTATGGGACAGTTCAAACATCCGTGAAGCACCTGATATTGTACAGATTTGCAACAATAATTTTGGTGGCCTTCGGTCAGACCAGCTGCTTTTTACCACAGATCCGAGCCAAGATGTTTTTGTTTGTGGTGCCTGGTGGCCGTGGGGGAATGGAGAAACTATCTCTCTTCGTATCGCGTCGCCCGCCAAGGAATTACAACATGAGGAAAAGCTCATCAGATTATGACAAGAAAACCGAAAATTCTCAAACGAAATCATTTATCCGAAATCTTTGAGATTTCGCTTTGAAATCCTCAAAAACCTATACCATCCGCTATTAAAAGCAATGTAATATCTCAATAAATTATGATTATTTCATACACCAGAACTTATTGAGAAATTACAAAGCAATTTCTTAACGCCTTAGAATTGTTGTGATATCGTCAAAAAAGGACAAATCCATTTGACAAGGGTTCCCCCTTTTGTTTTTATGATATGCGGAAAATAAAAATTGGCTTTGATTAGAAGTACTTGTAAGAATCTGGTATCCAATTTTATCTTTTCGATTCATCCACTTTTATAAAGTGACTTCTTTTTTAATTTTTTACTAGAGGAGGTATTTATTATGAGAACGTCTTCTAAATATTTACTCAACTTTCGACTTTAGCATTCGTTAGCAATAATCCTGTTTTTTGACAAATTGACGTACTTCAAGGCTGCAGCAATCACTGTATCGAAGAAGACCATTGCTGTTTTTTCACAGAATGTCCCGATTTTCCGCAATTGCTCAGCGGCCAGGGTCATTATTCGGTGAAGAGCCTCAAGAAAGCCAATATCACTGAGTTCCTGGCAGCATGCATAGAACAGATCACCAAAGCTACGATGATCAGATTCCGTACGCACCCTGTAGGAGATGAACATATATCTCATGAACACGATGGTCGTATGCGCTATCAGCATATCGAAATCCCGGCATTGTATTTCCTTGACCAGTTTCAGGTGCTGCTTTGCCATTTTGAATAAAACCTCAATGTCCCAGCGCTTTCCGTAGATACGAATCACTTCAGCATCTGGCAGATCGATATCGGTAGATAATAACGCCAGTCAGTCCTTTTTACGGCGATCGCGGACAAAAACGATTTTAGCCATTTTGCCGTCGCCAAGTTTTACGGTGGTAGATGCCAGTATCTTGGCTCGACCTCGACGCTTGGTGAGATTCTGATAGATCTCCATCAAGTTCCGTTTTTTCCCGTCGTGTTCATAGCAAACCTTGGGCGTTTTCTTAACCATGCCAATCACGTCCATATGTTTTCTTAGGGCGCAAACATTGGAAGGCATGGTAAACCAGCTGTCCATGAGTACATAGCGCGCATTGATACCGGCTTTTAGGATACGGTTGACCATGGGAGCCAAGAGCGCAGTAGCTTTTGTGGTGGCTTCTTTGCGCCGCCTGAAGGCACAGCATCGCTTGTCCATACTTTTGTGGCTTTCATGAAAACGGTTTTTCTCTTTTGACGATGACAGCAGGGCAAAATCCAGCGGTAGACAACTGACACCATCAGACCAGCAGATGGTCAGCAGTCGAAAGCCTTTCAAATAGCGCCCAGTACTGTGATCGAATACGCGGCTGAGAAGTTCGACTTTTTTGGAACGAGACCGATCGTATGGGCTGTCATCGATAATGAGTACAGACTCCCGCTGGTCGCTGGTCAGCGGATCGAAGATCCGGTGAAGCCGAGCGCCTATAATCAACAGAAACCGGCGCCAATTGTAGGTGCATGCTTTGAGCAAGTCATAGGCCGCATCCTTTCCGACATCAGCGTTTTCGTTGATAACAATGCCTCGGAAGAAATTTTTACCGATGAACGGTAAGGAGAAAACCGTTTTTGTCAAAGAACGAACGCTGTAACCGTGGCGTTTACGGATTCCACATCGGTCAAGCAGAGTGCCGATGCAAAATTTGTCGAAAAAGTCGTCAATTTGGTCAAGAACTTGAATGTCAGCTTGCGATTTAGAAGCGATCTTGCTATGGTTCATTTGAGCCCCTTCTGTTTGATATTATTGTGAATTATAGCAAATCCACTATATATCAACAGATTGGGCTCTTCAAGTTATTTATGCAATATTTCAGGATGTTATCCAAAAATTTTG
>DAOUWT010000344.1 GCA_030666985.1 Chloroflexota bacterium | reverse complement strand
TAGGAGACTTTGGGCTTTTTTAGATAACACAGGATGGCTGCTTTCCCCAGCCTTCCGCTTTTTTCGATTCCTGCGCTACAGCAGGGTGAGCTTTTATATTTTTTTTACGATTTTTACACCGCTTTTGGCGAAACTAAAGTATATTACCAAACCCATCAGTCCTCCAATCGTGCAGGAGCGGGTAAAGACTCACCTGGCGCTTTATGATCAACAACGTGCTCTGGAGGGCATGGTTAGCCAGCGAACATCTGAACTTCGTAAAACCCTTGTGCAATTGCAGCAAGAATGGAATCGCTTCCAATGGGTGATTCAACAAGCAGATGATGGATACCTGATCTTGAACACCAGCGGGAAAGTGACCTACGCAAATTCGAAAGCCAGGTTATATCTTGATCTTCCTGCAGATAATTCGGAGCAGACGCATCTTGGTTTGGAAGAACTTTCACCCGAAACATTTATCGATCTGGCAAAGCAACAGTATCACTTCGAGACAAAAGAAGCCTGGGCGAAAATGTTTTCACAAGCCAGAGATCGTGTTCCCTGCTACTTGGTGCGCCCTGAGTCTGCCATCGCCAAGGATTTTTGGCTTCAAGTGGATGCGCTCGAGATGGCTTTTGGAAAAGAAATCAGTTGGCTGATCCGTCTACGGGATGTGACTGCCCAAGTCGGCACGCAGCGTGACCAGCGTGCTTTTACGTCGATGATTTACCATAAAATGAAGACTCCTCTGACTAGCATGGTGAGCGGGTGGAAACTCCTTGAAATGGTACATGACCGACTTTCCACCCAGGAGATTACCGATACAATCCGCGGCGCGGTGAAAGGAGCCAGTAGGCTCCAAAGTACGGTTGAAGATATCCTTTCATATATTGACACCCCCGGCCTGGCTTTATCCGGCGAGATGTGCGGCCCTGATGACATTCAGGTGATTATTGCCGATGTTTGTTCTGGCCTGGAGATCGACGTCGCAAATATTGCCTATTCTCAAGACCTGGGGACCACCTCCGGGTTGGTCCTGTCACGACGAGCGATGGAATTAATTCTGTGGGAATTGCTGGAAAACACCAAGAAGTTCCACCCTGAGCAGAACCCCAAAGTTGAAATTGCCCTAAGCCAGGTAAATTCAGATGAAATAACCCTGAAAGTACAAGACGATGGTATCAACGTTTCGCCGGAACATCTGAGCAAATTTTGGATCCCCTACTATCAGGGGGAGAAGGATTTTACCGGTCAGGTGTCCGGTATGGGCCTGGGATTGGCCATGGTCTCCGCTCTGGTCTGGCGAGTGGGAGGTACCTGTCGCGCCAGCAATCGCGCCGATAAGCCGGGTGTTGTCATCGAATTAGTCTTGCCAAGCTGATTGACTGGTTAGGAAAGATCCCAGGGGTTTCACAAATAACTGCTGTAGAAATCGCTTTTGAAGAATTGCCTGACCTGACTTTGTTGGATATCATGATGCCGGGGATCAATGGTTATGAGGTTTGTAGAAAGCTGAAGGATGACCTGTCTCGGGAAAGAATCGTTGAGACCAGGCTTTGGGACAAAACTATGATGAACAAGATTGTTCTCCATAATATTCTAGTTGTTGATGATGTAGAGACCAACGTTGATATCCTGGTTGCAATCCTCAGCGATGATTATGATATCAGCGTTGCTCTGGATGGCCCCAGCGCGCTCGAGTATGTCGCTGAAGAAACCCCTGACTTGATTTTGTTGGATATCATGATGCCCGGGATAGACGGATATGAAGTCTGCCGACAGTTGAAAGCCAATATTTCGACGCGCAATATCCCCGTGATCTTTGTAACTGCGATGGGTGAAGTAGAAGATGAGGCCAAAGGCTTTGAACTTGGGGCCGTGGATTACATCACCAAGCCGGTCAGCCCACCAATCGTCAGGGCCAGGGTGCGTACCCATCTGGCTCTTTATGACCAGAACCGGGAGCTAGAAAGAAAAGTACGGCAGCGGACTGCTGAACTGTACGCCACGCGCCAGGAAATCATCCGACGGCTGGGCCGTGCGGCAGAATTCAAAGATAATGAGACTGGTTTGCATGTTGTCAGGATGAGCTACTATGCCAAATTGATCGCCCAGGCAGCCGGTTTCAGCGCTGAGCACGCCGAGCTATTGCTGAATGCCGCCCCGATGCATGATATTGGCAAAATAGGCATACCAGATAAAATCCTACGCAAACCCGGCAAGCTGGATGCTGAAGAATGGGAAGTGATGCAACGGCACACAACTATGGGCGCTGAAATCCTTGGCGCCCAGCCTTCAGAATTGCTTCAAATGGCTAAAATGATTGCGCTTACTCATCATGAAAAATGGAATGGAAAGGGCTATCCGGAAGGGTTGGCTGGCGAAGTGATACCTATTGAAAGCCGCATTGTTGCTATCGCCGATGTCTTCGATGCTCTCACCAACGAGCGCCCCTACAAAAAAGCCTGGTCTGTGGAGGATGCGGTGGCGCTCATCCAGCGAGAGAGCGGAGAACATTTTGATCCGATGTTGGTAGACGCTTTTTTGAAAGCCCTGCCGGGGATATTGGAAATCAAAGATCAATACGCAGAGAGTCGATCTAGATCGATTTTGACCCTAAATGCAAAAAGTCCCTGATACTCAACTCAGTAGCTGTGGTATGAGAAATTTATTCCTTGGCACTGATAGCACATCCTGGCGTGGGGATGCCACAACCACCAAGAAAGCGGCCCACTAATTAGTGGGCCGCTTTTTTGTTTGGGGGGATTGACCAGGCGTGGGACTTGCATCCGGGGGGAGACGGCCCCGCCGGGGCGGGGGATTTGCGTCCCGGGGACGGGTGCCCCCGCTGGGGTGGGGAAACCGCATCCGGGAGGTTTGTCCATCGCAAGCTCGAGGGGGAACGCGGCATACAGTAGTAGCCGTGCGCCAGTTCCCCCGGATTT
>DAOUWT010000040.1 GCA_030666985.1 Chloroflexota bacterium | reverse complement strand
GGATAAAACATTTTGTGGTTCTACTCATCAAAAAAACACACAGCATGTCATCGCGAGCGTCTTTGTGCGAAGCGATCTCCCACTCGCCACGGGTGAGATTGCTTCGTCGCATAGACTGCTCCTCGCAATGACAGTCTTTGGACGCTCACTAATACGAAAAATCGGCACGGCGGGCGTATAGCGCGGCCTCTGCTTCTTCGGCTTCCTGCATTATCTCGGCCTCGTTGACCGTTTGAATCTGCCTGTCACGCATGACAATTTCGCCATTGATGATCGTATCGCGCACGTCGCCTGCCCGCGCGCAGAAAACCAGCATCTCTAATAATCGGTCTGCGTGGAATGGGCGCAGGTGAGCGCCTTTCAATTCGATAATTGCCAGGTCGGCTAAACGTCCGGGGAGAATCTCGCCCGCCTCGGTCCGGCACACTCTGGCTGCCTCGATGGTTGCCATGCGGAACGCATCCCGCGCGGACAGAGCATCCGCGTTGCTAGTGGCGACCCTGGCCAGTAAGACCGCGGCCCGCATTTCCTCCCACATATCGAGAAGGTCATTCGAGGCGCAGCCATCCGTCCCCACGCTCAGGTGTATCCCGGCCTCTTTCATCTCGAAGATCGGGGCAATCCCATCGGCCAGCTTCATATTGCTCTTGGGGCAATGAACCACGCCGGCCCCGGAATTGGCGAGGCGTTCGATATCCGATGCGTTCACATGCACACAATGCACTGCGCTCAGGCGCGGCGACAATAATCCCAATTCATCCAGAAGTTCGACCGGCGTCATGCCGCGGTCGTCTAAAGTATCCTGCCCCTCGCTGGCAATTTCTGATACGTGGATCTGCATCCCCAGGTTATATTTCTCGGCCTGTTCGCCGGCCCATAACAGCAGGTCGTCGTCACAGAGAAATACTGTCGATGGTGACAGACAAACCCGCACTAACCCATCGGTCTGGTGCCATTTCTCGATGAACGCCACAACCTTTGCCCTGGTTTGTTCTTCGTCGCCAATCAAATCTTCAGGAATCCACTGGTTAGCCAGCACATAACCCACCACACCGCGTAAGCCGATATCTTGCCAGGCGTGGAAGCTACCTTCATTGATATGAGCCATATCCAGGCAGCAGGTTATGCCCCCTTTGATCATCTCGATAGCAGCACAGGCTGACCACAGATACGCGCTGCGATTGTTCCCCTGTTCGAATTGTTCGTTTAACGCGCCCACAGTTGGGAACAATACCTGGCTGCACCAGGGAACCAGGGGCAGACCGGGCGAAACCCCCTTCAAGAAATTTTGATACAGGTGAGTGTGCGGGTTGATCAATCCAGGGATGACGGCACAGCCCTCGGCGTCGATAACTTTGGCGCCTGCTGAAGCTCCAAGATTGTGCCCAATAGAGACAACACGCCCATTTTCTATCAGCAGGTCACAATCATGCTGAATATAATCTATATTCGATACCAGGTGGGATATATTTCGAATGATCAGTGACATCGTTGCGCTCTGATTCCTGTGATGGCTTAACGGGGCGGGCGGCATTTGCTCATAACATTTGCTTACTGTAAAAGCATTATATCACGCAGAATACATTTAGAATAATGTAATTTATCATGGGAAATTGTGGCGCTTTTGTCACTTGTCCCCTCTTGGAGACCTACACACATCAACCAGAGAAGTTGCTGGGTTTGGTGGACTGGCAGATTGGGGAGTTAGCACATTGGTAATAGGGGAACTGGCATATCGGCAAATTGGTAGAGGTTTCCTGCGATTTAGGGAAGTTCTCATGCCCTATACGAAAGCCCCAGATAACAGCCTGGAGCTTCTATTTTCCTTAATTTTTTCCCACTTAATCACGTTCAGTGGACTGTGTCATAAACCAGCGGGAGGGGGTCAACGGGGGAATCACTCCAGGTGTGGGCGTTCAACAAGCGGAGGAGGTGATACAAATATTCCTATAAATAGATGTATCGCCGGGGGCACTTCTCTAATTCAAAAATCACATGTTTGCGCAGATCGAATACATTGAGCCTAAACTTTGAGGTCCCCGCTATCCCCAAGCCAATGTTCTCGAACAGGCTTAGCCAAGTCTCCATATCAAGAAAGTTATAAGGGAGCTTGACGCCATAAGGCTTGTTGCCTATATAATCTTGAAAGCGTAAGATGGGGAGGTCTAAGCGATTTTCCCAATAATGATCTTTGACCAACACACGCTTCCTAGAAACCCTTTTCGCCTCGGCCAATAATTCTCCTGGGTGCTGGTCGTGGTGGAGAACGTCGATCAGCATCACGCAATCGAAGGCATCATCGTCAAAAGGCAGGCGCTTGCCATTCCCCATGACCATGGGGATAAGCGGCTGGGAACCGACCACCACATCCACGCCGGCAAGGTGCAATTCTGGCAGATCTCTAAATATGCTCGCAGCCAACGCTCCGGTGGAGGTGCCCACGTCCAGGACGCTCCGGCAATCCCCAAGATGAGGCAACAAGACGGAGGCAAAAGCTTTGCACCGAAAATAATTTTGAACAGAATGAAATGCACGAACAATCATAAAAAACACCATCCGCCTTTTTGTGAGTAGTATCATAAAATCCCCATCATATTAAACAACTCCGACAACTTCGTCAAGCTCTCATAAATGAATTCATGACCTGACCAGATAAAATCCATCCAAAGACGCTATCATCAAATTAGAAACGTAGTCGCCAAAACGCATTTCTGTCTTATATATCTCTTCTATTAGGAGCTACTAATAAATTCTATGTCTTCCGTGATGAAAAGTACTACTATATCTCTCTTATCCTAGTATACTTTCCGTTAGTTGCATAATAAAGCAATCGTTTTAGTGACTGAGTATCTACTGGCAAACAATGGATGAAAAATTGAAGGCATCAGCCCAAAAACAAGCAGAGCTTTGCAAAGTGTTCGGTAACGAGCAACGAATATTGATCATTTGGGCTCTCAGTGAATGTGAGTGTACTGTAAGCGAAGTCGCTGAAGCCATTGATTCCTCTCTTCAAAATACCTCTCAACATCTTAATTTAATGAAAGATAAAGGCGTTCTTAGCTCTCACCGCGAAGGCAGAGAAGTCTATTACCGCATTGTCGAAGATGAATTCATCCAGAATTGTCCATTAGTGAAAAGCCATCCAAGTCTATTTACGTAAAGGAGAAATACCATGACTGACCTAAATTCAATTGAAGCCGCGAAAGTTGTAGATGCCCGCTCAGTAGCGTGCCCTGGCCCCCTCCTGGAAGCCAAGAAAGCTATTGGCGCCGTTGCAGTAAACGAGATACTGGAAATTTGGTCCGGTGATGCCGGCACCAAAGCCCAAATGCCTCGCTGGTGCAAAAAGGTCGGCCACGAATACGTGGGAGACCTGGAAGCTGCTGGCTACGACAAACTTTTCATCCGCCGCCTGAAGTAGTTTTGTTTCTACCTTGGCCTAATAGAGTACGGCTTAGATTTATTTTTTTCTAAGCCGTAACTCTATTATTGATTAGTGGTCATTCTAAAAGAGGTGAAAATTGATGGAAGCAGCCACGTCAACAAAAGTACCTAAGATTTTAGTTATAGCAACCCTATCCGGTGGATATGCCGGGGCAGATTATGTTGGGCAACAACATCTACACTACGCCACAAATACCAGCATTCTACCTGTCCGATGTCCCAGCATGTTCTCGGAAGACTTTTATATAAACGCCTTCGAGAAGGGAATTGATGGCATTATCGTAATGTACAGCGGCACGGACAGCCCTTACAAAGGCGGCCCTGAGCGGACCGCCCAAATTATTGACAACACTTATAAGCAAATGCAAGAGCGCGGTCTTAATACACGCCGGCTTCGTCTGGCAGCCATTTGTACTGTTTGTAAAAAGCCTTTTTTGAAACAAGTAAAAGAGATGAACGAAACTTTAGATGAAATTGGATTTGTTCAAGACGAACTTGCGGGCAAAGGGGATGGATAAACTATGGATATAAATAAAATCAAAGCAGACGCATTAGTTGTTGGAGGAGGGATTGCAGGGATGCAATCAGCGTTGGATCTGGCCGACCAGGGTTATCAAGTCGTTTTGGTGGAAAAAGACCCCAGTATTGGAGGGAAAATGATCCAACTAAGCAAGGTTTTCCCCACCCTTGACTGTTGTAGCTGCATCACCACCCCAAAAATGTCGGCAGTTGCCAACCATGCCAATATTCAAACTCTCACTTACTGTGAAGTACAATCCATCGATAATGCTGATGGACACTTTGTAGCCCAGATTCTCAAAAAACCCCGCTACGTCGATGAAGATGATTGCACCGGCTGCCGGCAGTGCGAATATGTTTGCCCCATAGATGTGCCAAGCGTCTTTGACTTAAATATGACGGCACGCCGCGCTATTAGAGTACCATTCTCAACGGCTGTTCCGCAATTGGCGGTCTTGGATATAGAAAATTGTATATTGTGCGGCAAGTGCGCCAGAGCTTGCCCCGCAGACGCGGTTGATTTTACCCAAACCGCCTACGAGATAGAACTAGAGGTTGACGCTATCGTTTTGGCTACGGGATTCGAGACCACGCCCATAGACGCTAAAAAAGAATACGGTGCCGGTAATTTGCACAACGTGATTGATGGCCTAATGATGGAGCGTCTCTTAGCGCCCACCGGGCCGTATGCGCGCGTGCTGCGCCCCGGGGATGGCAAAGAGCCGGAATCCATAGCTTACGTCCAATGCGCTGGCTCTCGCGATGAAACCTTGGGGGTTGAATACTGCTCTCGGGTTTGTTGCATGTACGCCATCAAGCAAGCTATGTTAATAGCCGGCGCGCTTCCTATGGCAGATATAACACTCTACTACATGGACATCCGCGCCTTTGGGAAAGGATATGACCAGTTCTACCAAAACGCCCAGGCCATGGGAATTGAATTCGTCAAAGGGAAAGTGGCTAAAATCACCGAAGACGAAAATCAAAACCCAGTTGTCAGAGTAGAGTTAATTGATGAAGGCCAGGTCGTTGAGCGCACACACGACATGATAGTGCTTTCTGTGGGCATGGTGCCTCAATATAACCCAGGCTCGGTCTACAGCGTTGGTGTTGGCGAGTATGGGTTTATAAAATCCCCCGCGCCTAATATATCGTCCACCGAGACAAATCGCTCAGGAATTTTTGCCACTGGCGCAGCAACTGCCCCCATGGATATCGTGGATAGCATTGCATCCGCAAGCGCGGCAGCCAGTGGAGCCGCTGCCCATCTAGAAGCCGTTCAGGGCGGCAATTAAGGAGCAAACCTATGACAGAAACATCTGATCTCAAGAATGAAGAAATCAAAATCGGCGTCTACACATGTTATTGCGGCGGGAATATCAGTGATGTTGTCAAATGTGAAAAAGTCGCTGACGCCTTACGAGAAATGCCCAATGTAGTTGTGTCGCGCACAAACATGGCCATGTGTTCTGATGTCGGCCAATCTATAATCGAAGAAGACATCAAATCAAAAGGCCTCAATCGCGTCATCGTTGGAGCGTGTGCGCCCTCCCTTCATGAGCAAACCTTCCGTGGAACTGTTTCCCGCGCCGGTTTGAATCCTTACCTTTACCATCATGTAGGACTGCGCGAACAGAATAGCTGGGTTCATGGTAATAACCCGGGGGAAGCGACCAAAAAGGCTATCCGCCTCATGTTAGCCGGGCTGGCAAAAGCGCGTTTGCTAAAGCCGCTTGACGCGATTAAACTTGAAGCCGAGGTGCATGCCTTGGTGATCGGGGGCGGCGTTGCCGGTTTACGATCAGCTTATGATATTGCCAGGCGCGGTATCAGAGTAACCTTAATTGAGAAGACGCCCTTTTTGGGCGGGCGTATGGCTCAACTGGAAACTGTTTTCCCAACTAACAACCAGGCCCGCGAAGATTTGCATGACCTGATAGAAAAAGTAACCCAACATCCTAATATTACCCTTTACACATCAGCAGAAATGGTAGGCTACGGTGGATATATTGGCAATTACGAAGTTCAAATCCGCCAACAATCGCGGGGCGTGAGCGGCGATATTGCCGAAGCCGCCTTGGCCGCGTGTACGCAAGAAATCCCGGATGAATTCAATTATGGCCTAACTAAGCGTAAGGTCATTTACCGCGCTTACGAAGGCTGTTATCCCTCCGACCCGGCCGTAGATTGGGAACATTATGATGGCAAACCGCTTGATATTGACGGGAAAGAGGTTGTTTTCGAAAATACGATAAAAACTTTTGACCTTAAAGTTGGGGCAATCGTTATGGCAACAGGGTTCAATCCCTACGAACCGCCCAAGGGTGATTATGGTTATGGAGAACTACCCGAAGTAGTGACCTTACCTCAATTCATCCGTTATATGGGTTTTCGAGAAAGCTCTGACGAATTGACTTGGAATGGCCGTCCAGTACGGGATATCGCCGTCATCCACTGCGTGGGCAGCCGGCACGTCGCCGGGGTTCACGATCCCCAACCCGACGGCATCCTCAACAACTACTGTTCGCGCGTATGCTGCACCGCTGCCCTACACCAAGTCAATGAGTTGCGCGAAGAATTCCCCCAACTCAATGTATATGACTTCTACAATGATATTCGCACATACGGACTTGAACACGAAGCCTACTACAAAGAAGCCTCTCAGAATATGGTCCGCTTTTTACGTTTCCATGTTGATGAACGGCCCGAAGTGGCGGCTGCGCCCGCCGGAGATACTCATCCCGTCTTGGTGAAAGGCAAAGACTACCTGACCAACGGATTGGAAATCGAAGCGGCGGTTGATCTGGTGATATTGGCCGTGGGCATAATACCTAACCCCGTCCCTGAACTGGTTGACCTGATGAAGATACCCGTGGGTGATGACCGTTTCCTCTTGGAAGTGCATCCCAAGCTGCGCCCCGTGGAGACACCCGTCCCCGGCGTGGTTCTGGCTGGTACGGCCCAAAGCCCCATGAACATCCAGGAAAGCTGCAACGCCGCCTCGGCGGCTGCGGCCAAAGTGTCCGCGCTCTTAGCTAAAGGGCAAGTTATCCTGGAACCGTTCGTAGCGAAAGTTGACCTAGAGAAATGTGATGGAACTGGTAAGTGCGTTGAGGTTTGCGAGTATGAGGACGCAATTGCAGTAAAAACGATCACTATAGATGGCAAGGAAGTCCAAAGGGCTGTGGTCACCCCGGCCAACTGTTCAGGTTGTGGAAACTGTGTCAGCGCCTGTCCCAACAAAGCGGTTGAAGTACAAGGTTGGGAAGTGGCACAATTCGAAGCCATGGTAGAGGCCCTAGCTATGGAGGTGGAAGCATGAGCTACAAAGATCTATCCAAAAAAGAGAAAACTCAAGTACTCAAACAACTGCGTGAAGAACACGCAGATACCGTGAAGCGTACCCAGGCATTGCTCAAAGAGCAGAACGCCATCCGCAAAAAGATTCGCGGGGCGCTGGGAGAAGAATCCAGAACGGTGACTCAAGTGGCAAATATCGTTGACATGCCTACACATGAAGTGATGTGGCATATCTCGGCAATGAGAAAATATGACCTTGTCGCCGAAGACGGAATGGAAGACTTTGTAGATGTTCTGTACAAACTTGTGGAGGAAAAATAATGGGTACTCGTATCGAACCTGGATTATTATACGAACTCAAGAAATATGGCGCTGTCGGCGTCGAAAAATGCTTCAACTGCGGTAACTGCACCGCCATTTGCCCACTCACCAGCGATAACTACGCCTTTCCGCGCAATATGATTCGCATGGTGCAAATTGGCAATAAAGAGCAATTATCACAAAGTTTGGACCCTTGGCTGTGCTACTACTGCGGCGACTGTTCCGCGACTTGTCCCAGGGAAGCCGAACCAGGCGAAACCATGATGGCTGCCCGTCGCTGGCTGACGGCCCAATACGACTGGACCGGTCTGGCTAGCAAGTTTTACACATCCAAAGCCTGGGAGTTTGGCTCGATGATCTTGCTCGGTCTGCTCGTTGTGGTGATCGTTGCTCTTTTCAGCGGCCCAATGGTCACGGAACAGGTTGAACTGAACACTTTCGCTCCCATCCATATCGTCCACCTGGCCGACTGGATCATGGCTGGGATACTCCTGGTTTTCGTTGGCGGCAATATCCTAAAGATGTATCTATCGGTGATGCAACCTGGAAAGGGACCATCGATCCCGCTCTCAGTTTATATTTTTGAGGCCTGGAAACCAATCTATCACGGCCTGCTGCAAAAACAATGGGATGTCTGCGTAGAAGAAGATGTAGATAATAAAGAACTGAGTCAGGAAAGAATAGCACGCATTACCCACCTGCTCCTCGTCAGCGGGTATGGCCTGATGCTTGTTTTGATCATTTTCTTCTTACAGTGGTTCCAAACAGATAATATCTATCCGTTCTATCATCCCCAGCGCTGGCTTGGCTATTACGCAACGGTCGTTCTTCTTTGGGGTGCAGGATATGCTTTATGGGGGCGGATGAAAAAAGAAATCCAGGCGCATCGTTTTTCGCACGCCAGTGATTGGATATTTCCTGTGTTGTTGCTCATGGTAACTCTAACCGGCATCCTGCAGCACATCTTCCGTTATCTGGGAATGCCGTTGCCCACCTATTACACTTACGTGCTCCACCTGGCCTTTACCGCCCCTATGCTGATCCTGGAAGTTCCCTTTGGCAAATGGGCACACCTTTACTACCGTCCACTGGCTATCTACTTCCAGGCTGTGAAAGAAAAAGCTAAGGAATATAAAGAAGCACCAGCTGGTGCATTGGCTTCGGCAGAATAATTTTTCAAGTCAAAGCACAGCGCAATTGCGCTGTATGTCTTCGCACTCAAACCGCTTCCTCAAAAAGCAGAGTAAAGTCAATATTCTTAACCCTTAAGGAGTATGTCTATGAATGAAGAATTTCAGACCGATAAAATTGTAGTTGTCATTAACCACGACGATGAACAAAGCGTCATGGCAGCCCTTGTGATGAGTGCTGCCGTGGCCGCTTGCGGTGACCAGGTGCTGCTCTTTATCCAGCCCGGAGCCGCCAGAATAGTGGCAAAGGGCGCTTTGGAGAAATACCAAGGCCTAAAAGGCCAGCCCGATCCCGTAGAGTTATTTGACGCCATTCAAGTACTAGATGGCCGCATCATCCTCTGTGAACTGGGCTTGCCAATTTGGGACATGACAGCAGAAGACCTTGTAGATGGCGTGGAGGTCATGATGGCCTCTACGTTCTTGTTCGAAGCTGAAGGCGCAAAGATGTCTTTCAGCTACTAAGCTTTTTAAGGCAGCCTCTCGCGTTGAACAGGCGTATCCATCTTTGCTAAAGCGGGTTAACAACCTTAGGTAAACCCGCCTAGCTAATAGCCGTTAGTCGATTACTTAATAAGGAGATTCACAATGACTGAGATCACCCCCACCAAAACCCTGGATGTCTGCGGAAAGATTTGCCCCTATCCCGACATGAATACTATGACTACTCTCAAGAAAATGGAGAAAGGAGAAATACTGGAAGTATTATTAGATTACCCCCTCTCAGTAGAACGCATTCCCCGTAATCTGAAGAAACAGGGCCACAAATTGTTAGCGACAGAACAAATTGACGGCCCCAACCATCGCATATTGATCGAAGCGCATGGTCTCAAATAATATTTTTATTAGTTTAGCCCCCTAAGGAGAAAAATATGAATGTAGTAATAACTGGTCTAATTGTTGGCGTCATCTTTGGGTTTGTCTTACAGCGCGGTCGCTTCTGTATGAATTCCGCCATTCGAGATACCGTCTTGCTCCAAGATTCCACCTTGTTGAAATCAGTCGGTGTGGCAATCTTAGTTCAGATGTTCGCTTTTGCCATCATGGACGCTGCTGGTTGTATCTCGATCAACCCCAAACCCCTGTTTTGGGGAGCCAATTTGGTTGGTAGTTTCATCTTCGGCATCGGAATGGTTTTAGCTGGCGGCTGCGCCAGCGGGATCACCTACCGTGTCGGCGAAGGCATGATGGGCGCCCTGGCCGCATTGATCGGCCTGACCACTGCCGGAACGCTGACCGCTATGGGAAAGCTGGGATTCTTGACAAATCTCAAGACTTCTTTGCAAACCAACACAAAAGTCATGATTGGCGAAGCAAACCCGACCCTGGCAAATGTCCTGGGCGTGCCCTACTGGATATTAGCCTTGATCATTGCCGTGGCAGCAGGTTTAGTTTGGTACCTGATGGCCCGCAAAAATGGTGATGACGACTTGGCCTGTGATTCATCCATTCCTTTGGGTGATCGCGTCTTCAAGAAAGGCTGGAATTGGTTAGTGGCCGGAATCACAGTTGGGCTCGTCGGCGTCATTTCGTTCCCCATCTCCGCCGCCGCTGGCCGCAATTACCCCCTGGGAATTACGGCTGGGTGGATCACCTGGGTCAAGGTTGCCTTGCCCGGCGTTGACGCTTCTGTAAACTGGATCGCTGCCATGGTGCTAGGCATCATCTTTGGTGCCTTGATCGCCGCATTGATCGCAGGCGAATTCAAATTCCGCTTCCCCAAATGGGGCATGATTGGCCAAGCTTTCTTGGGCGGCCTGATCATGGGATTTGGAGCCGTCACTTCCGGTGGCTGCAATGTGACCCACATCTTGAGTGGTATTCCCCAACTGGGGATTGGCTCATTCGTGGCTTCTATTGCGATTGCTCTGGGCGCCTGGGTTACAGCCTATCTAATTTTCGTGCGGCCAAATAAATAGGCTTATTCTTAGCACGATCACAAAGTAATACTTAGAAACCACCAAAAAGGGACACGGATTTACACAGACAAACACGTATCAGATAAAAATAAAGGAAAAACCCGTGAAGATCTGCCTTTACCGAAGGTACGCCTGCGGCGATCCGTGTCCTATAAAAGGAAAATCCTTATGACTCAAATGGCTATTATTTGCAATGGTTCTGCGTCTTCTAGCTTCATGCCCACCCTGATTATGGGAGCATCGGGCATTGGCATTGGAAATGAAGTCAGTATCTTCATCACTCCTGGCGGCTCGCAAGCCTTTCTGAAAGGCGAACTTGAGAAAGTTGGAACCCCCAAGGGTTTACCCAATCCCGTCGAGTTGTTCAATACAATTCTGGACGAAGGCGGCAAAATTATTCTGTGTGAGCTTGCTCTGGAGAATAAAGGCATCGACCCGAAAGACCTGCGCGACGAACGCATTACAATCGATAAAGCCCCGCCCTTCTTGATGGATATTGACGAAGCTACCATTACCTTTAGTTTCTAGCGACTGATATTTACTCCAGTTGAAAACTGAAAAGACGAGTCCCTTTTTGAGGCCTCGTCTTTTTCTTTAAATAGCAAGACCTCCAAGGTTTTTGTAACGCAAACCTCAGAGGTCTCAACTGCGTCAGCAATCTTATTTTCTCTTGCTTAATTGCAGCAAATCCTTATTCGAAGGATCGTGCACAAAACTCCAAAATGCCTCCAAGGGACGATGAGGTTCTTCAAGCCGCTTGCGAAGCATATAAATTTTCCGCTGCAAGTTCAGGCCTTTCACGTTAACGTTAACAACATTTCCGCGTTCGAGGGGGCAGGCTGTAGCCAATGTGGAAACAAAAGATATCCCATACCCGGCGGCCACAGTGCGTACAATTGCTTCTGCGTTTCCCACCTCCATAAACACGTTTAAATCCCCAAGACTAATATCATGCTTTGCCAGTTCAGACAAAACCACCCGTCTGGCGCCAGAACTTGGCTCCCGCATAATGATTGGTTCGCCTATGATTTCTTCTGGTTGAATCTGGCGGCGCAAGGCAAAGGGATGTCCCATTGGCACTATCAAAGATATAGAATCCTCGAAAAACTCCTGCTGCTCCATGGTTTCATCTTGCACTTCGCGGCTCACCACTCCCAAGTTGGCCTCATCGCCTAACATATTCGAGACAACCTGGGCAGGAGCACACCGCAAAACGGTGACCCTCACTCCGGGGTGTCGCCGAGAGAAACGCGCCGCCAATTGGGGTAAAACATATTTACCAGCTGTAGTGCTACAGGCTATGCGCAAGCTGCCAGCCACCCCATCTTGCAAAGTCGCCATCATCTCTTGTAATTCAATGGAGTCCCGCACTACTTTGCGGGCCCAGGGCATGAGCAATCGTCCCCCCTCAGTCAGCCTAAGACCGCGGCCTGTCCGTTCGAAAAGTTCTACTCCTAGCTCACGTTCCAACGTCTTGATATGATGACTTACCGTCGGCTGTGACACTTGTATACGCCGAGCAGCTTCAGAGAAACTAAGGTGTTCGGCCGCGTATAAGAAGACTTCAAGTTTTGTCAGGTCTATCATTTGTTATTTTCTCCAAAAGGCTTTTAAAGGATGCAAAAGAGCCAAAAGATGCAAAAGGGGGCAAATACATTCTCATTATAACTTAAGAACCAGTTCCCCATCTTCCAATTCCTCAATCTCTAGCCTGGGGAGATCTTCCGCGGCCAGGCCAGAGACAACTTTCCCCTGCGGATCAAATTCTGAGCCGTGGCACGGGCAGCTAAATCCCTCACCATCAACCCCTACCTGGCAGCCTAGATGAGTGCAAGTCGTCGGGGTCAGTTATGGTGTAAATACCCGGCCGCTCATCTAGTATACCATAGCAAGTTTTGCATTGGGTGTAGGGGATGGCGCTGGTGAGAGTGTGGACTTGCTCTCCAGAGGCGAGGGAGTGACACGCCGCGCACCCCGTGGAACGAGCATATTCATCTCCCGGCAAGGGTTCGGCGGAGATGTGGCAGGTGAGGCAATTGTCAGCGAATTCCAGCAGGGAGGGGTGGCCCGCCTGGGAATGGATCAAAGGCCGCCAGGGTATGCCGGTCTGCGTGGCAGCATCTGCATCTTGGATGGCGTAAACGCCCATCTGCGCGTCCAAATTGAGTTGCGCCCCAAAGGTGTAGCGCACGCTGGCAATCGCTCCGGCGTAGGTGGCCTGAATGCTGGGAGATGTTTGACGGCATATCTAAAAAAGTGTACACTAAAGAAAGGATGACGGATGGGTAGATGTAGAGAAAATATTAAGGTTGGTGTATATGACGGAGACAATGCCAAGAGGTCCAGTATCAATGCCCAATCCAGATCCAACTATCGAACGTCTGAAAGAACGTGCCTGGCAGGAAGTAGCCGCACTCAATCAGGCCCTGGTGGAGGGGCGAATCGATGAAAATGGGTGGCATGAGGCCATGGCATCGCTGATCAAGCCAGCATATCTTGCTGCCGAGAATCCCTACGCCCAGGCTGGTCACGGGGGCGACGCTGCGACCTGGGAAGCCTCACGAGGTTTCATTGCCGAGGCGATACACCGGAGCGGTACGTTTCTTGATGCCGGTTGTGGTGCCAGCGGTATTCTCATGGAAAGCGTTCATCGGTGGGGAGCGACCAAGAACCTGAACATTGAACCATACGGTCTTGATATCGTTCCGTAGTTTGTTGAACTTGCCCGGCGCCATCTACCCCATTGGGCAACTCGAATATATGTGGGCAACATCCGAACGTGGCAACCAGTGGACGATCGGTTTGACTTTGTGTTGATACGCCCCGAATATGCACCAGCCAGCCACCGCGCCGATATGGTTGACCATGTGATCAACCATGTGCTGAAGCCTGACGGGCGTCTCATTGTCTTTGTAGGCACGGAAAAAGTGGGGTTGAGGAGCATTGAGGCAAGCATCACTGAGCACGGTTTTATTGTACACGGCCGCGTTGAAGTTCCACACCCAAAGGATAGCCGCGTGGTGCGCCGTTTATTTTGGATAGAAAGCTCGTGTATCTGAATCCATGCCGAGTTGGAGGTATTTTACGGTTTCGGTGTTTTGGATGGTTTGGGGGTATTAGGCGGTTTCGGTGTGTTTGATGGCTTAGGGGTATTAGGCAGTTTCGGTGTGTTTGATGGCTTGGGGGTATTAGGCGGTTTCGGTGTGTTCGATGGCTTAGGGGTATTAGGCGGTTTCGGTGTGTTCGATGGCTTAGGGGTGTTAGATGGCTTGGGGGTATTCGATGGTTTGGGGGTGTTAGTTGGCTTGGGAGTATTAGATGGTTTCGGTGTGTTCGTTGGCATGGGGGTATTCGTTGG
>DAOUWT010000266.1 GCA_030666985.1 Chloroflexota bacterium | reverse complement strand
CCTCGTTACCTTATTCCTTTTCCTGCTCGAGATGGGTCGGCAGCCCCATCGGGTGCGGAATCCAGGGGAACTGCCGTTCCCCTTCGAGCAGTCTAAGTACCTCCTCTTACGCCTCCGCCCCCCGGCCCCCAAGCCTGGGGGAGACTGCTTCCTAATCACCTGATTCCTAATCCCTGTTTACCTGATTCCTAGTTTCCTAGTTCCTGATTCCTGTATTATAATCCTACCATGTTCACAATCGTAATCCAAGCCGGCGGAAAATCTAAACGCATGGGAGAAGACAAGGCCCTGCTCCCCTTTTTGGGACACCCTCTCATTGAGCGTATTATAAACCGTGTTTCATCTTTGGGGGATGAATTGATAGTAATTGCCAATGACTTGGTAGCCAACGACTTGGCAGCCAACAATATGGCCGATTACCAATTCCTGAACCTCCCCCTGTACCGGGACGTGATTCCCAACCGGGGTGCCCTGGGAGGGTTGTACACGGCCCTGAGCGTTAGTGCTTGCCCCATCGTGGGGGTGGTGGCCTGCGATATGCCCTTTGTCAGCGCACCACTTTTAGGCCATCTAAAAAATATTCTCTTGGAGACAGATGCCGACGCCGCACTCCCCAGCACCGAGGGCGGGCTAGAACCTCTCCACGCCGTCTACCGCCGGGATACCTGCCTCCCCCTGGTAAAAGAAGCCATTGAGGACGGCCTGTGGAAGGTGATCGGCTGGCACGCTCAAGCCGACGTGCTCACCCTCTCCCCCGCAGAGACTCGCCAGCACGCTCCCAATCCCCGCACATTTTGGAACTTGAATACGCCAGAAGAATTCCAGGCCGCGGAGGAAGTGGCGCGGGAATTGGAGTCCGCGGGATCTGGCGATCCCGCTCGAGCGTCTAAAGCAAATTCTCCCCACGCTCAAGGGGGATCGCCAGATCCCCCGGTTAAATAAATCCTGAAAACTTTTGCTCAAGTATTTATCCCACAAACAGGAGTAGACATGTCAAAACGAAACAAGAAATCGAAAGGCAAGAAGTCTCGCCGCGGAAAACAAAACATCCCTGGCAATCATGTCCAAAGCCCATTGGAACAACTTAAGCGCAGATTAGCAAAACAAGACATCTTTAAAAACATGGATATGGTCCCATCGGAAAGTTTAGATATGGCTAAAATATCTGACGTTTTATCGGATTTCATAGAGCCGTATAAGCATCTTACCAACACAGAAGAACAATACCGCAAGCTGATTACAATAGCCATTGTTGCCTGGAATGCGGCTTCGGAGACTCCAGATCAACGTGCCGAAATGCTGGAGATTGTCAGGAAAACTATGCCAGATCAACAATCCATCGAAGACTTTGATGCCATAATTGCCGAGCTCATAGAGCGCAAGCAAATCTATTTCCATAAAGATAAACGCATGATAGTTGATTATGAACTCACCGTTGAAGGAAAAGCGTATCGCCTGTCAGTGGCCGCATTTGTAGAGCCGCCAAAAGAATAGGTGTAATGAGGTTGTTAAGATACCAAAAACCCTAAAGGTCTTAAGTGCAGACCTTTAGGGTTTCTGAGAAAAAAGTACCCTGGGCGGGATTCGAACCCACAACCTAGGCTTTAGGAGAGCCTCGCTCTGTCCAAATTGAGCTACCAGGGCATGTGTCGATTATATCACCTGGGGAAGCGGGAAGCCAGGGAGTGCGGATTGGATATTAGATATTGGGTATTGGAGCGAGTGCATCACAACTTATAAGTAACTTCCACGTATAGTTGGTGTTAGATAAACAAAGTAATACATACACAAAGGAGAAATCTCATGAATTTTCTAGGCAACGTAATTTGGCTAATTTTTGGCGGACTTCTCACCGGGTTAGCCTACATCATCTGTGGACTCTTGACCTGCCTGACCATTATAGGAATCCCGTTTGGGATGCAGGCCATCAAGATCGGGGTCGCGACCCTGACTCCCTTCGGGACCGAAATCATGGCCGCAGAGGACGCTGGCAAGCCGCTTCAAATCATTTTCAATATGATATGGCTGGTGCTATTTGGCTGGGAGATAGCCGTCGCCCATCTCGTGCATGGGCTTATTCTGGGAATCACCATCATCGGGATACCCTTTGCAAAACAGCACTTCAAGCTCATTCCCTTGGCACTCTTTCCATTTGGGCAAGTATTGAAATAAAATCGTGCGACTTTATTACAGTGGTACATAGCCCTGACGGGTTTCCAAAACCCGTCAGGGTTTCTCTTTAAAATCTAATTCCCCAAAACCAGCAAGAATTGCTATAATACGGTAGTACGCCACGCTCCCCGTTCCCCTGACCCCCTGTTCACCTGCTCCCCTGTCCCCCTGTTCCCCTGTTCTCCTGCTCCCCTGTTCTCCTGCTCCCCTGTTCCCCTGTTCTCCTGCTCCCCTGTTCTCCTGCTCCCCTGTTCCCCTGTTCCCCTGCTCCCCTGTCCCCCTGTTTTCCTATTTTCCCTATCCCCCCGGAGGTATATCTCATGAAGAAATTCAATTATGGAAAAATCTTTTTGCTCGGTTTTGGCTTTTTTGGAGTTAGCGTAATTTGGAGCGTGTACAACGCCTTTGTACCCATTTTCCTCTCAGAGAAATTTGGCATCGCCCCCTTCTGGATCGGGTTTTTCATGACACTCGACAATATCGCGGCATTGTTCATTCAACCCCCGGTGGGAGCTTGGTCAGACAAGCTACGGACACGCTTCGGGCGGCGGATTCCCTTCCTGTTGATCGGCGCACCCATCTCCGCGGTGGCCTTTGGATTCATCCCCGTGGCAGCCATTTTGCCGCTCTTCGTGGCCTGTACCTCCACGCTGCTCCTTAGCATGGCCTTCTGGCGCACCCCCGTCATCGCACTCATGGCAGACCTGACCCCCTCCCCAAAACGCTCCCAAGCCAACGGGATCATCAACTTTATGGGCGGCATAGGGGCTATCATGGCCTTTCTTATCGGCGGCAAACTCTTCGAGCAAAACTCGGCTATGCCATTCTGGCTTGGCTCAGGATTGGTCATCTTCTCATCCGCCCTGGTTTTCATTTTCATCAAAGAACCCAAGGAATACGCGGAAGCTGAGGTGAAGCCTAACATGTTTTTAAGCCTGCGTGAAATATGGAACGACCCCGATAAAAGTGCCCTGCGTTTATTCCTGGCAATCTTGGCCTGGTTCATTGGCTACAACGCCATTGAGGCTTTCTTCACTTTGTACTCTGTAAACCACCTCGGCCTGAGTGCAGGTGAAGGCGCTGGCATTCTGGGGCATTTATCGTTGTTCTTTGTCTTATTTGCCTTGGCATCTGGTTTTATTGGGGGGAAGATAGGCCGGCGGGTGACAATTTCCTTTGGGTTGATCATATTGGCAGCGTTGCTGGGGGCTACGTTCCTCCTCGCCCCGGAGGTGTTGGCTAACCCCCTAGCCGAGGTCCCCGTGCTGGGGACGGTGCGCGTTATCAGCGTACTTATGATGGCTGCCGGTATTGCCTGGTCGCTGATCAATGTCAACTCCTTGCCCATGGTGGTAGATTTGGTCGAGGATGCGCGGGTGGGTACGTACACGGGGTTGTACTATCTCTTCTCCACGCTGGCCGCCATCGCCGGCCCCAACGTGAACGGAGGCATCATCCAGGTGATGGGCAATAACTACAACTCCATTATGCTGGTAGGGCCTGTCTTCATGGTTGTTGCTCTGGCCCTGATGTGGGGCGTCCGCCGGGGGGAGGCGACAAGCGTTGAGTGAGCGTGAAGGGAGATAAATACGCCAACTTCCCAGAACTAGCCAAGCATGAGCGCGAAGGGCAAGACTACCTTCGTTACGCCCACAGCAGGGCTGCTGATATTGCCATCATAGCTCCGCATGGAGGCGGTATCGAGCGAGGCACGTCTGAAATTGCCAAAGCCTTGGCCGGGGATATTTTCTCGATTTATTGCTTTGAGGGGATTAAGCGAGCCGGGAACAAATCTTTGCACATCACCAGCACACGCTTTGACGATCCCTTGTGCCTTGAACTAATAAAAACAGCCACT
>DAOUWT010000113.1 GCA_030666985.1 Chloroflexota bacterium | reverse complement strand
TGCGCTTCAAACTCCAGCACGGCAGCCGAACCACTTTCCAATCCAGCGGCAACGGCGACCCCCGCGAGGCACTCTCGGCCGTGCATGGAGTGGAAATTGCCCGCAAGATGATCACCGTTTTGTCCGAGGACGACACACTCAAAATCACCGGCTTCGTCAGCCCCCCCGGCCTGCCCCGTCCCAACCGCCGCGAAATCCTCTTCTTTGTCAATGGCCGCCCCGTGAGCGATTTCACCCTCACCAAAGCCCTCACCCAGGCCTATCACACCATGCTCATGAAAGGCCGCTACCCCATCGCCGTCCTATTTTTAGAGATGCCTCCCCAAGCGGTGGATGTCAACGTTCACCCCACTAAGGCGGAGGTCCGCTTTCGAGAAAGGGGGGATGTGTTCCGGGGAGTGGGACGCGCCGTCCGGCGGGCGATCCTGGCCCATACGCCTGTCCCCTCGGTGGGCGGCCCCCAGGGGCGGACGTTGTGGGGCGCTTCCCCCCGGGGGAGGGATATCCCACCCCGGCGCATTGACCCCGCCTGGGAGATGTCTGCTGACGCCCGGGGACAGGAATTCCCCGCCCCGGGGGATGGCACCTCCCCACAACGGCCCCTCCCCGCCACGGGGACGCCCATCCTCCGCCTCATCGGCCAAGTAGCCACCACCTACCTGATTGCCGAAGGCCCCGACGGCCTCTACCTCATCGACCAGCACGCCGCTCACGAGCGGGTTTTGTTCGAGAAGTTCCTGGCCGCGCGGGAGGATAAAATCCCCTCGCAGGCCCTGCTGGAATCGGTCACGGTCGAGTTCTCTCCCGCCGCGTCTAATTTGCTGGAAGAGGAATTACCTCTCTTAGGAAAATTGGGCTATGCGGTGGAGACTTTTGGCCCCAACACTTTTGTTGTGCGAGCCATCCCCGCCATGTTCGCGGAGCTAACCCCCGAGGCGGCCCTGCGAGCCGTTGTCGAAGACTTGGAGGTTGACGAGACCCCGCTAGAAAGCCGCATCGAAGAGAAGATCATCGCCCGCGTTTGCAAACGGGCTTCTGTCAAGGCCGGGCAAGTGCTCTCAATGGAGGAGCAAAAAGCCCTCCTCCGCGACCTGGAGGCCTGTCACTCTCCCCGCACCTGCCCGCACGGGCGACCCACTATGATCCATCTTTCGGTAGACCTACTGGAGCGGAGGTTTGGGAGGACGGGGCCGCGGTGAGGGTGTTTGACGGGGGTTGAGAATGGGTTTAGAATACAGTAGAGGAAATCATGACAGATACTCCAAAGGGAAGTTAGTAGAAGCTTATGTGGTTCCCCTCTCAGTTCAACCTGAATCATGCGGCGGCTCTGTTATGGGTCTATGAAGTCTCTTTTTTTCGCCGCGCTGCATGAATCCTTAATATGTTGTGCCGCATGATAAAAGGAGAAAGGATATCGAATGCCACTTAATCTGCCAGGGAAGTCAATAAGTAAACCAGGTTTATCTCCCGATGAGAAGTATACTGATGCGCCAAAAGGATTGGTCATCGCTCCTTTCGATAATCTTGGTAACCAACTCAGGGAAGTAGTTCAACAGGCATTCTCTGATATAGGCATTGCTATTTTTCGCCTGGATGATTTGAGACCTGGTGCGGTTTGGGTCAATGCAGTAACTGATGCAATAATGGCATCAGATTTGATCGTAGTGGATTTATCGAGGTATTCTCCGAATGTTCTTTATGAGCTTGGGTATGCACATGCGCTTCGAAAGCCAACTATGCTTCTTTTGAGTATTAGATCAGATGTACCGCCCCCAACAGATTTGCAAAACTATTTGTATATTACTTACGATCCAGATAATTTGGGGGTATTGAAACATGAGATTAAGCGTAACGCACAAAGAATTTTAGGGGGCAACTGATGGTTACAGAAGAATCTCAAAAAACCTCCTTTTGCTTTGTGATAATGCCATTTCGCGCAGACTTAAATTTTCTTTATCTATATTTAAGAGAATATCTCAAAAAAAAGTATAATCTTCATGTTGAGCGGGGTGATCATCGCATAACAACAAAACCAATAATTGAAAAAATCCGTGATCAAATATTGTCAGCAGATATTATCCTTGGTGATATTACAGGAAGAAACCCAAATGTGTTTTACGAATTAGGCCTTGCTGATGCATATGGAAAGCCTGTAATCCTGATGACACAAGACGATCCTGGTGGAGTCCCTGCTAATATTCGGCATTTAGATTTTGTAGTTTATCATCTTTCTAACCATGAGAAGTTATTAGATGGCCTTGATAATGCAATTAAGAACGTATTCTTAGAAAGATATCGAAGATACTACAAAGACGCGTGTGGTCTTTTGAAACGATTTAATAAAGAAACAAGTTCTACCTATGCTAAAGCTACGCTAGAAGAGTTTCAAGCCCGAGTTATGCAAGGTGAAAGAATTGAGGATATTCCAGAAGATCCAACAAGTTATGGATATGCAGCTTTTCTTTTGCCTAAAATATTATTAGACACGGCCAATATAAAGGTTATGGTCAAAGTAACAAATTGGCTTTCTAGCTTAGGAAATGATGATGTTTGAATAGTATTATGCGGACGAACCTGTGGCTCATCCGCACCCTCTTGCGAGTTTCATGCTCGCGGGAAGATAGAAAGTAAAATGTAAAGAGAAAACACGATATGGAAGCACTATCTAGTCAAATTGTCAACTTAGCTGCTAAATTAGAACCAGAACACGACACTCAGGGAGCCTTTGAGCGGTTGCTAGAAAACGAAATGATTCGGCGGCTCAACCGGTATCAGCTTACCGACCGAGTACTGCATAATAAATACGGCATGTCGTTTTCCGACTTCAAGACTCGCCGTGTGGTTGAGGAACGTGGCTACTCGTTTGAGGCTGAATCTGATTTTTGGGATTGGGAGATGGCATTGGATGGGATTGAGACCGTCGAGACCATGCTGGCTGAGTTGAGGGGTGGCCGTGTGCATTAGTGGCCGAGAAGACTGCTCCAAAAGCGTGTATCACTTTGAAAAACTAAAACCAGGAATAGAAGAAACTCCTATCCAAGCGAATTTCTCCCATTCAGGATGCGCGATGTGAAAAAAATTATGATAGGTTACTGGTAAATGATGTTCAGGATGAAAGCTGCTCCGCCACTGATGAAAGTGGTGGGCAGAATACCAAGGAAAATAGATATTATGACAAATATTGATAAGAGAATTCTTGCCATTGCGACACAAGTCACCAAAAAGCGACCTAAAACCATGATTGACCACATAATAAAACATGGTCATATAACCACTGAAGAAATTAGAGATATCTACGGGTATAATCATCCACCTAGAGCTATGCGGGATGTTAGGGAAGAAGGAGTTCCTATTGAAACCTATAGAGTTGAAGGCTCTGATGGAAGAAAAATAGCTGCTTATCGCTTTGGTAACCCCGATGACATTGAAAGACACAAACTAGGTGGTCGAAAAGTTTTCTCAAAGCAATTCAAGAAACAGTTGATAGAGCAGTATCGTTCTAGATGTGCAATTACTAGTGGAGAATTTAAAGCAAGGTATTTGCAGATTGACCACCGTGTACCTTATGAAGTAGCAGGAGAAGAAATAGGGGATGAGAGAACTCCTGATAAATTTATGCTTCTTTCAGGTTCTGCTCAACGGCAAAAATCTTGGTCTTGTGAAAATTGTGAAAATCTATCAGAACTTCGCGATATTGAAATATGTCAGACTTGCTACTGGGCTTCCCCCGAAGAATATTCGCATATTGCCATGGAGCCTATTAGGCGAGTAGATATAGTATGGAGCGGAGAAGAGATTGAAGATTATGGAAAGATTGATGCGATGAGCAAGGAAAACAAAAAGAGTATTCAGGACTATATAAAAGACGTTTTGCGTAGATATGGTATCTAGCTGAACAAAGCTAATTGATAGGAAGTTCTTTCAGGTTGAAGGTTTGTTAGCAGGCTATTTTTATTTCTAAGTGCGGGCGATATATATAGAGACTCAAATGTAATTTCAGCACGTCCTAATAATGTCGCTTGTGTAGAACGACCAGCATTAAGTGAAATTCCAGACAGGTTTAAATAATCTGGTAGTTCTTTAACATAAGATCTATTTCCACATATTCCATCAAATGATAAAAGATATGGAATGTCTAGATTATTCAAACGTTTCAGTTCTTCAATTAAACTTTCATAATCTAATAGATAGGCGTATCTTGGGTTTTGGGTTAGTCCCTCCCAGGGTGGGTCAAAATAAATCAGATCATTTGGCTTTGCATTTTTTATGGTGTCTTGAAAATCACCAGAAAAGATTTTTGTCTTGCCTTTTAGCAAATGAGATGTTGCTAATGCTTGTTTTTTAAGCCTCTCAGGGTGCATTCCTAAACGTCGATTATCGGGAGATTGGTTAAATTCCCCATCAGAGTTAAAGCGCACTGAGTTTTTTACGCAGCGTGCGATTAGATAAAATAGGGCAGTTGGTGATTTAGTTGTGTTGAAGTGGTCGCGAATTGAGAAGTAATATTCTTTTGGGTTATCTAGTTGGTTCTTCCAGAGTTGAGAATAGTCGGAAATTAGTTTTTCTGGTTCGTTAATTATTATTTCCCACAATTTTGCCAGGGCATCTAATTTGTCTCCTATTACATATCGATTAGCAATATTATTAGCCGCAGCCGCAATTGTCATAGCCGCTGATCCAGCAAACGGCTCATAAAATGTGTCGATATTGTTAAACCTGATTTGCTTTAATATTTGTTGAGCTAGCTTTCTTTTGCTCCCTTGATAGGGAATTACGTGTGGTATTTTACTCATTTTCCGCTATCTCATTTCCAGCTACATCGGTAGGAGTATCATTCAATGTATAATAAACTGAACGACCTTCTTTTATTGTTTTAAGTAATGGCTCATGGCCTCGTTGCTTCCGCCGATTTTCCCGTCGATAAATTACTGAATACAAAGAATTTGAAGGTGTTTTTCCAGTAAATGTGCCTGGTTTTTTCTCTTCTATTCTTTTTGCAATCTCTTGTACGGTAATAGCAAAATCGGTTTCTGCAAGAATATCAACGAGTAATTTCTCTAATTCTGAATAATGTCGATTCCAAGACATATTATCACCTAGTATTTCGAATATATCTTCTATTGTAGCATGCTATACTGTAGCATGCAATACGTGAATATTAAGATTCTGCCCACCGATGAATGATTCTGTATAAGTTTATACTTCACAATATGCTATTTGACCGAACGCGGGCACATCGCGTTTGCTAGTTGACCTGGGGCGGCCTGGGACTCTTGGAACCATGAAGGCGAACCTAAAAAGGATGGATATTCCCCTCGGCGAGATTTACTGCGCGTGCTACGAGCGTCTACGGTCGAAGGCGAGGGAGTCAGAACGTCAAGTCGAGGGGTTGTTTCGGAGTTTGTTGAGTGAGCGTTTTGGCAATTAAACCAATCGTCCCACAGGTTTGAAATTTGCGAGACGATATTTGAAGTGAAAAGGAGAAAGTATTATGTCTAGAAAAGGATGGGGTTTCGACCCCGGTTCAGGCGGTATCAAAATTCCGCCAAGTGTGAAGATTGATGTAGAGAAACGTATTCTTGCAATTGCTGAGAAAGAATTCAAAGGCAAATATACGCGGATTGAAATTCGTTTTCGTAGTCAATTTTGCTATATGGACGCGTATACTGAGCCACTATTTACCGAAGGCTGGCCTCCCGAAGATTGGCACGAAAGCCGCGAAGAATATCAAGAACGTATGCGAAATACGCCCATACACCTTTGTCGTCTACGCTATTTTGGGGAGAATAAATGGGGCTTTGCCTTCTACACATATAGCAATGAGAAATATGAGTTATCTGTCTATGACGATGGAGATTTCTTTGGAACACCAGAGCGTGCATTTCGAATCTCAGCAGGGCTATATTTGAACGAGTGACTAAAAGCGCGCTACGAGCGGCTACGGCCCCAGGTACTCGCTTCTTCAAACAGCACATTGTCATTAGTATTAGATTCGACCCCCATCTTTATCGAGACTGACCAGGATTAATTTCCCAGGAGACCCCCTTATGAAACGCAACGTTTTTTGCAAGCGCAATATTTTTTGCGCCAGCATCGCTTTGATCGTGATAGGCATCATCGGACGCATTTATGCCGCCCAATATTCCTATGTATCACCAGAAGGAATGTTGCAAGACAGCGCATGGCTGCCCATTGGTACCTTGATGATAATAATTGGGGTTCTTGCTCTAATTGTTTTGGGTATCCAATTTGTGATCGGCTATCTGCGTAAGTCCTAGAGAAGATATCTTTTGCTGCAACAAAAAAGCCCTGGTGTTTCTCCAGGGCTACTTATTTTTAATGGGTAAAGAGTGATCTTACGTTTTCACGTTTCACGTTTTACTCATCACTCTTCACTCGCTAAAAAACTCAGGCAAATCGTGGCATTCCCCGCAGCCGATGTGAGGTTCCTTTACCTTTTGTTGAGTTTTTGTGCAATAAGCCTCCACGCGTACTCGTGCTTTGAAGATGAAAAAAGGACGGTAGACCATAGCGTGGAGTTGCATGTGTTCGCAGGCGTTAGCCCGCAAAATCCCCGGAACAGGGCAAGTGGCGCATAAAGCTGGCCTCCACTCTTGAGATTTGGGAGCGTTTTCCAGCAGCCGGCATTCCTCGTGGTCTCTGCCACGATAATAATCCCCATAAAAATAACGACATTCCTGCCCGGTTGGTGTTTGCATGTCAGTAAACAGTTTTCAGTAAACAGTTTTCAGTAAACAGTTTTCAGTAAACAGTTTTCAGTGAACAGTTTTCAGTGAACAGTTTTCAAGTATTCAGTAAACGTGTCTTGCCCTCACATCTGGAAATAGCCCCTAATTCGCCCTTTTGCCCTCACGGTGTGTGCCTGCGGCATCTCACAAGGAGAGGGAACTCGCGACCCCTAACCTTCCTAACTTCGCCTAACTCCTAACCCGCAACCCCTAACTCCTAACTCGCTACTCGCCACTCGCTAAACCCGCGTCACATATTCCCCAGAGCGAGTGTCCACCCGGATGGTGTCACCTGTCTTAACAAAATACGGGACATTAACTTCCACTCCGGTCTCGGTTTTCACGTTTTTTGTCACGCTGGTAGCTGTGTTCCCCTTCGCAGCAGGATCGGCGTACACAACTTTCAGATCCACCGTGGTAGGGAGATCAATGTCCAGCGGCTCATTTCCGTAAAATGTGAGCTTGACTTCCATCTCTGCTTGGAGATACTGAGTAGCTTCCCCCAATGCTTTGGCGTTCAAGGCGGGCTGTTCGTAGGTTTCAGTATCCATAAAATGGTAATTCTCACCATCGGTGTACAGATATTTCGCGTTCCGGTACGTCAAGTTAATGTCCTGAACAGTATCTCCTGAATTGAACTTCTTTTTCAACCGGTCACCGGAGCGTAGGTCACGCACATCTACGCGGATTGTGGCTTTTCCACGCCCGGGTTTGTGGTGAGAATATTCCAAAACCTTGAATATTTTACCGTCGAGTTCGAAAGTGGTTCCTTTTCTAAGTCCATTTACATCAATCATTTTTACCTCATTTGTTGTAACGATTCACTCCCCTCGGAGACTCTGTAGATTGGCGGGAGCGTAAGCGGCTGGGGCTTGGTAAAACCACGCCCCAGAGTTATACCACCCCCCAGGGTTTGTCCTCGCTTATGCGTGGCGCCAC
>DAOUWT010000296.1 GCA_030666985.1 Chloroflexota bacterium | reverse complement strand
TATCAAGCGAGTTTCAGGGGAGATGCTAAAGTATTTCTGCTCATCCCCCATCTTCACTGCCACATTATTGGAAAACAAGATTGAAAACACATCCCCCAATAATGTCTTGGGCGGCATCTTAGATTCTTCGATTTCTATCAGAAGAAGAACTTCGCCATCACTATTTGCCACCAACAAATCAATATCAGCCAGGCGATTTTTGTTGGCTACTTGATCGCCATAAAACCCCTTTATGGCCGCGACATTGGGGTATTTCTCAGCGTCTCCATGATCGTAGATAACGGTATACCCTCGCGGAGGGTTGAGGCTTTGAATGTATTTGGTCAGCCACAAACCGAACTTGCCTGTATGTTTTCCGTGGTGTGGGTTTGGCATTTAAAAATCCTTCTCAGCCTATGAATGAATTCATAGGCTAATGCACGAAACCCATTGAAATGGGTTAGAAATGCGGTAATTTTCAACGCGATTTATCGCGTTTCGTTCCCTAGACGCCGAATTCATTCGGTGTCTAGGGAACACGCAACACCCTCGCCTGCACCGATTCCATAATCGAATCCCGAATGAAGTGGCTGGCTTCCAAAATCTCGATACCGATCATTTCGCCTTTGTCGTTCAACTCAACCGTAATGTTGGGGCTAAGTTCAACGCTCCCCGCTTCTGATTCATCCGAAATTACGATATGTAACACGTCACCTTTCTCGAAGTACATCAAGTGTGTTTTATTCATTTCAAATTGTTTTGAACCGCTACTCCATTGGTTTTGGATGTCGGTTTTGGTCATAAAGCTCGTATTGTCCATCGCCATGTAAAAAAAGAAATGGGCTAATCGTTTTCCAGTGATATCGAGCTGGGGGGAGATTCACGACAAGAGCCATCAGATGTTGCCATATAGTTCCATCTGTCCAAGAACCTTTTTGCTTTACTCGGCCAAATAACTCAGAAAATGGTACAAGTTCCCGAGACTTTAATGATGTTCTTATTGCTTCTGCACAACTTTCTCCGTGATAACCCTTTGCCATTTTTTACTCCTCTTTTGCAAAACCAACTTGCCCTCCCCCTTTCACCTTGCCTGACTGCACATCATACAACTCTCTCCAATCATCATAAACCGCATCCTTTTCGTTATCCCATACCTCTTTCAATGAACTCTCAGAAAGGCAAGACAGCCCCGTTCAACCACCAAATCCACAATAGTTTCTTCCACGACTTCGCGAATTAGAATCCTCAACTCATTCACAGACAATTCTGGCACAGTTGCATAGGTCATTTCTGCCTCACCCTACCCTTGGCAATTGAGCATCTACCGCCCCGACTCCTTCCGCAAAAGGTATGGGCACAAACAGGCTTGGACTAATAGAGCCTGCTATACGGGACGGTTTAGATTTAATACGCGCAAAGACAATGGCTTTGCCCTCACTGCCATATTCGTCCAATAGACTCAAGTTATACAAACGTATATCCGGATCATCTTCTGGGAGAATCACCAATTCGAAATTATCTGGCAGGGAATTGAACACCTGAGGGTTATTCAGCAAATAACGCATAATATCCTCAGTTAACTGAAGATTCCGTTCCACAACATCAGAGGGTTTATTTACTTTTGTCTGAGCCATCGTGCATACCTCCTTCTATAAGCGCTCCAATTGTTTTTCAAATCGCCCATCGCAATCGTCAAAGCTTCGTTATAATCGCGGGTTAGCATTTCCGTTTTTGTCGCTGATTCGTATGGGTGTAGTCTATCACAATGCGCAAAATCATGTGCCGTGTCGTAGCGTATTACAGCTACCCAATCAGCATTGTCCTCGAAACAGCACTCCAGTTGCACCATAAACTTTATAACACGCCCGCGTCAATTCAAATCTAACTCGCAAAGCGTTATCGCCATCCAATAAGCGTCTAAATTCAACCAAACGCATTTCGATTTTCTCCACGTCTAACGCTAAAAATACTTCACGATCATTCTATAATTACAGTTTACCATAATCTCCACTCGCCACTCGCAACTCGCCACTCGCAACTCGCCCACTCGCTACTCATCACTCCCTCACCGCCCGCACCACCACCCGCCACCGGCACGCATCCCCCGCCGCATCATACCCCTGGCAACCTACCGCCGATGACCAGTCAGTGCGGAAGCTGGGTTGGGTCGTTTTCGTTTACAACAAGTGCTGTAGATATGGCTTGGTCGTCTCCCAACGTTTCAGGTGGATCAAATAACCGATTACCAACTTTTTCCAGTTCTCCATATCATTTGGCTTCTCTTTTGGACAATAATCGCGAAAAAACGGAATTAATCGATCCTCTTGAGTAAGGATTTCATCAAACATGAGCCAACCAATTGGGCCAGCCTGCTCAAGGAATTCACTCTTGATTACTTCACCAATAGCCGTACGATAGTCATATTTTACTGTCTTATACCGAAACAGCCACTCTGGTTTCTGGAAAGTCAAGATTAGGTAATCGACTTCATCTAGTTTTCCCCTCAAAGGTAAGCCTCCGCTGCCTGCCATTATTAATAATTTCCCCTGCCAATATTGATGCCACAGAGTATGGAGATGCCCTACAACGATCACCTTTGCCTTTATCTCATTGAGTTCCTTTCCCATTTGGGCGTCAATCCCTTCCATAGGACTTCGGTGTAAGTCACAAGGTGAAGCGTGGCAAATAAATACATTTTGCTCATGAGGGCCTTTCAGCAAGATATTCATGGGCAAGGATTTCATCGTTTCGATGTCGGTCGAGGAGAACTGCTTGGCCCTATATCTAAGTGGCATGAACTGTATCGAGTTTTTGAGATAGGAATTTGAAGCAGGGCTGTAGAAATCTAAAATGCGCTCTTCTTCATTTCCCAAAACTAAGGGAATTTTCTTGTCCTGTAAAGTATTCCAAACAGCAACGGCGCCAGGATATGCACTACAGCCTACCATATCGCCCGCCCCTACAACGAAATCAGGCTTTTCAGTTGCTATATCATCCAAAACTGCGTTCAAGCTATGGAAATTACTATGAACATCAGCGATTACGGCGATTTTCATTCACTGGTCTCCAACTAGTTTGTTATCCGGCGGGCCCCTCCTCACGCACTTCCTAACCCGCACTTCCTAACTCGCACCTCCTACCCCCTCACTCCCTCACCGCCCGCACCACCACCCGCCACGCATACCCGCCCCCCGCCTCATCATACCCCTGGCACGTCAGCAGCGTCAGCACATCATAATCCTCATGCCCCAGCACGGAGAGGTCACCCGGCTCAACGTACTCCACCGCTTGCACGCGGTACGTGTACCGCTCCCCCCAGGCGTAAATATAAATTTCATCGCCCCATTGCAAACTATTGAGATTCACAAATGGGCCGGGCGTCCCATCCGCCAGGTAAACGTGACCCGTCAGGGCTGTGTTGCCCGTCCAGGTCGGGAAAGCCGTCCCCTCCAGGTAGCCAATCCCAGCCCCCAGCCAGCGCACGTCCCAGCCGCTATCCCCCAAGGGCACGGTGGAGATTGTCTGGCGGATTCCCAGGCGGGGGATGTGGAGCTGAACCCCGGCGTTTTCCTGG
>DAOUWT010000157.1 GCA_030666985.1 Chloroflexota bacterium | reverse complement strand
TGCACTCACAAAACAGAGTGCAATGCACATCAGCGCAAAAATCAGATCCCCGCAATTCCCTTAAGGATGTTAATCAAGTGCAGGGGCCATTTTTCGGTCTCTGCATCAAATTCGACCCAAAGAGAGTTTTTGGTAATCCGAGTGTCTAGGGGAAGTTCCCAACTCTGCGGCAGAGCATGATCCGGGGGATACTGGAGCACAATTTGCCTATGTTGTGTCGTTACCACTTCTAATCCAATTTTCTCCGCTAAAACTTTTATTTGCAATTGGGTGAACAAATTCTCTGCCAATTTTGGCAGAGCGCCAAAACGATCCTCAAACTCAACCCTCAATTCCAGTACTTCTTCGAGTTCGGTGAGTTCCGCCATGCGGCGATACAAAGCCAAGCGCACCGGGCGGTCTGGGACGTAGTCTTCGGGAATACTGGTAGCGAGCGGTAAATCCACCTGAACCAAGGGGCGGTAAGCCCTGAAAGAGATTTTCTCGGCAGCCAGCCTCACACTCTGAGGAACCTTGTCTTTCATGCCTTTTACAGCGCCTGCCAAAAGATTGGTATAGAGATGAAAGCCAACCGCGGCAATATGGCCCGACTGCCTGGCCCCCAAAATATCACCCGCGCCTCTAATTTCAAGGTCTCGCATGGCAATCGAGTACCCAGACCCCAGTTGCGTGTACTCGGCAATCGTCTCCAGCCGGAGCTGTCCTTCTGGGGTGGGAGATTTGCGGGGATGCTTGAAAAAATAAGCATAAGCCTGCTGTGCGCCGCGTCCCACCCTCCCCCGGAGCTGGTACAACTGCGCCAGACCAAACATATCAGCCCGATCCACGATCAACGTGTTCGCGTTGGGGATGTCCAAACCGGACTCGATGATCGAGGTAGACAAGAGCACGTCTATCTCTCCCGTGGTAAATTCCCTCATGCGCCTGGATAATGTTTTCTCTGACATTTGGCCGTGGGCTATCTTAATCCGCGCTTCTGGGACTAATCTCTGAATCCGTTCGCGGATAACTTGGATGGTCTTGACCCGGTTGTGGACGAAGAAAACCTGCCCTCCCCGTTCCAATTCCCGCCATATAGCGCGGCGGATCAAATCTGGGTCGTAAGAGCCAACATGAGTGACCACCGGCAAGCGTTCCTCGGGAGGCGTGTCAAGACGCGAAATATCCCGCACGCCGGTCAGGGCCATGTACAACGTGCGCGGGATGGGCGTAGCCGTCAGGGTCAGGACATCCACATTAGCACGCATCTTCTTGATTTTCTCTTTATGGGTCACGCCAAAACGCTGCTCCTCATCCACAATCAACAAACCCAAATCGCGGAAAACTACATCCGAGGAGAGTAAACGATGCGTCCCAATCACAATGTCCACCTGCCCTTTAGCCATGCCCACCAAAGTATCTCGCTGTTGACGCTGAGTTCTAAACCGGGAAAGCATTTGCACATTAACAGGGAAAGCCAAGACCCGGTCTAAGAAAGTGTCGTAGTGCTGCTGAACCAAAACAGTCGTCGGGGCCAACAAAGCCACCTGCTTGCCATCCATAACGGCCTTGAAAGCGGCCCGCACAGCAATTTCCGTTTTGCCATATCCCACATCGCCGCAAACCAAGCGATCCATGGGCTTGAGCCGCTCCATATCACCTTTGACTTCTTCTAAAACTTGGAGCTGGTCATCGGTTTCAATATATGGAAAACTGGCCTCCAACTCGCTCTGCCAAACCGTATCAGGGTTGAACGCGTGCCCCTCCACCACCTCCCGGCGGGCGTATAGTTGCAGCAAATCAGCCGCAATCTTCTCGACCTCTTTCTTGACCCGCTCCTTAGTGCGCTGCCAGCGAGATGAGCCCAAGCGCGTAATGCGCGGATCTCTGCTATTAGGGCCAACGTAACGGGCCAGGCGATTGGCCTGATGAACAGGGACGAATAAACGGTCTCCCTCGGCGTATTCCACGGCCAAATACTCGCCCTCCCCGCCAGCAAGCACCCGCTGCACCAATCCGCGAAAACGCCCCACGCCGTGATCCACGTGCACGACCCACTCCCCCGCCCCAAAATCGGTGTACCCGGCCTCGGGCGGCTTAACCCTCCCCCAGGGGCGGCGCCGCGGCTGCACCCTCTCCCACCCAAAAATCTCCCCATCCGTGAAAAGGCACACATCCCCCCCTGTGATAGCGAAGGCCTGTGGTGAGTGAAACCGAACCATCTCCTCACCGAGCGAACTGTCCCCACCGAACGCACCCTGCATCAGCCAGCCATCCTCCAAATTGCCCTTCAAAAATTGGGGGGATTTCAGGCCCGAAACGCGCTCCTTCCAAATCTCTTCCAAGCGCGAGGCCTGCCGCGAAACCACGACCACCTCCACGCCGGCTTGAATATCTTTTTGGAGATCGCTCATGAAAGTTTTCAATTCCCCGCCAAAGCGCCGGTTGGGGAAGAATATTCCCGCGAGGGTTGACCCGGGGAAGGCAGGAATCGGCCCCAGGGGGAGCGTCTGCCGGGCCTGAAGGTCAGCGTGAAACTCCTCCCAGGGCAGATACGGCAGGGGATAATCGGCCGGCAAAGTCCCATCCGCCAGGTATCCTTTGCGCAGGGAGGCGGCCTGAGCGTCTATATCGTTGATTGTCTCGCGGAGGATTTCCAGGTCATCCACTACAATAAGCGTGTCCCGGGGGAGATAGGCGAGGAGCGTGGCGGGAGCGGGGTGCAAAAGGGGAAGGTGGAACTCCAGGTGATCGCCGCCCCCAGGGGGGGTGGCGGCCCCAAGGGGAGAGGTTTCCCCAAGGGCGGGGAGCAAATACTCGCGGGCCGGGGTGATCAGGAGGCGGTCGAAAATTTCAATGGTGCGCTGTGTGTTAGCGTCAAAACGCCGCAGCATTTCCACCTCATCGCCGAAGAACTCAATGCGGGCCGGAAAGCGGTCTCCGGGCGGCCAAATATCGAGGATGCCGCCCCGGCGGGCAAATTCCCCGGGGGCAACTACTATAGAAGAAGGAGCATATCCGTACCGCACCCACTCGCGGGCCAGGCCTGGGAGAGAGGCACGTTGGCCCGTCTTTATCGTCTGTGTGGCGCGGATAAAGTCCCGGCGGGGGAGGGTGCGGGTGATGGCGGCCCGGGCCGGGGCAACCAGAATGGGCAGCTTTTCCGGCTTGGGCGCACCGGGAATCATCTCCGCGGACAAAGAGGCCAAGGCCCGAATGCGGTCCCGGCGGGTGCCCTCTCCCCATGGGACGCGCTCGTAAAAGAGAGGGTCTGGCTCGGGAAAGAGTTTTATATCGGCTTCAGGGGCCCACAAAGCCAACTCATCCACCAGGGCCAAGGCGCGGTCAGTGCGCCCGGTAAGCAGCAAGACGGGGCGTCCCAAGGATTCCTGCAAAGCCGCCAAGACCGGCAACCTGGCCGAGCGGGGCAGGCCCACGCGGGAAGGTAATTCCCCGGCTTTGATGGCCGTTAGGAGTTCTTGGTAAGCGGGTTGTTGGCGGATTCTATCGGTAAGGAAAGTGAGCATGGAGGGTGGGGAAGGGGCAAGGGGCAAGGGGAAAGGGGCAAGGGGCAAGGGGCAAGTTTGCACCGAGATGCCATTTCGACCTACATTTGGGTAGGGAGTGAATAATTACCTGCGACGATGTCTACAATAAATATGTCTGGTTGACAATAAATTCTCAGCGGAGGGGCTGCTACTCCGATGCCACTTGTAACGAAAAGGTGTGTGCCGTTCACAATGAAATGACCATGGTCAAATCGTCTGCCGTATATTGAGGGAATCACGATGGGGCCAAGCACGGGTATTCGAAACTGCCCAGCATGGTAATGCCCAGAAAACACAAAATCAGCATACGACTTTGACAGCCAGTAGATGTTATCAGGTGTGTGCGAAAGCACAATGTGGAGCATGTTGCTCTCTTGGACAATCGCGTTTGGAATTAGTGAGGAGTCCGCAGGATCTGCCGATCCTGCTCGAGCCTTAAAAAATAGCCTATCTATCACGCTCAAGGGGGAACGGCAGTTCCCCTGGGGTAGACTACCTTTCTCATTTGCTCGAGCCTTAAAAAATGGCCTATCTATCACGCTCAAGGGGGAACGGCAGTTCCCCTGGGGTAGACTACCTTTCTCATTTGCTCGAGCCTTAAAAAATGGCCTATCTATCACGCTCAAGGGGGAACGGCAGTTCCCCTGGGGTAGACTACCTTTCTTATTTATATTCCAAGGGTAGTCATATCCATTGATGAGGATCTTTTCATCACCAACCGGAAGGACGATTGACTCTCCCGATAGCAAATGGAGACCACTATCGTGTACGACTTTTCTGACAGCATCAGCGTCTGCCCAGTAGTCATGATTGCCAAGAACTGCGTAGCTTTCTAATTTGGCGATGGGACGCAGCACCTCGCGCAATTTGGGCAGAGTATCGAGGCCGGCGATAAAATCACCTGTGAATACTGCAATATCTGGCTTAGATTGTTCTGCGATTGCAAGTGCATCTTGGTAATACGCCAGCGGCAGGTCGTGATGGACGTGCAAATCGCTCAAGTGAACAATGCGGAGCAGCTTCCCATTCCACTTCGGATGCGTCACTTCATATCGATGGACAACCAGATCCGTTGTGGTTATGGGCTTCGTGATGTCAACTTTATGTGGGACTGTGCCAACAGACCTGGTACCGGCATAAAAGCGCCGTATTATTACTCGACGGGCCTCGCCAAGCAGCACAAGACATAATAAAGCAAGCGGGACGAGAATCCAAGGGAGGCGATGTAAAAAGAAACCGAGCCATGCGCCGCCTCCGGTCAGACCTATCAAGAAAAGCAGAGATAACAGTGCTTTTGCCCTGCCGTCAGGTCTGAGGATAAGCCTTCGGTTGAGCAATATCAGAAAGACAAGGAATCCAGCTACGCCGTATAATAATGCAGACCAGATTTGTATGAGTGGCATGTTTAGTGATGAGTGAGGAGTGATGCGTGGTGCGTGGTGCGTCCCCCTGCGGGGATGCTTCGCGATGTTGCGTGAATCTCACGTTTTACGTTTCACTCTTTAGTTGTATTTCGTCATGGCCTGCTCAATCCCGTCGGTTATATATCTAAGGATGGCTTGAACGGCTTCATCCAGTACAAAGCTGAGTATTTCGACCTCGGCGTCTGCGAAATCTTGGAGAACGTAGGCCGAGACTGACATACGCCCTGGGGGACGGTCAATGCCTATACGCAGGCGGGGAAAGTTTTGCGTGCCTAATTGAGCTATGGTGGATTTCATCCCCTTTTGGCCCGCCGACCCGCCTCCGGTACGGAGACGCAGGGTGTCAAAGGGCAAATCGACGTCATCATAGACCACCATCAAGTTCTCTAGCGGGATTTTATAAAAATTTACCAGCGAGCTTATGACCCGGCCCGAGTTATTCATGTAGGCTTGGGGCTTGGCTATGATCACCCGCCGGCTCTGATAACGCCCTTTGGTAATGAGGGCATCTAGCTGCATTTTGGTGAAGCTCTCTCCCAAACGTTCGGCTAGAGCGTCCACGACCATGAAGCCAATGTTGTGGCGGTTATGACGGTATTTTCGGCCGGGGTTGCCGAGGCCGGCGATGAGGAAGGGGGGCATATTGGGTATTGGGTGTTAGGTACTAGGTATTAGGTACTAGGTACTAGGTACTAGGTATTAAGAGACCTGCGGTCACTGAGCAGGTGCATTGCACTTCATGACTTTAGAAGTGCGTTGCACCTGTGGAAGTTCGGGAGTAGGCTAGCGGAGGCTTTTTCTGATGCCAGAGTAGATGCCCAGCAGGGCGAAGAGGCCGCCTATGGTGGCTAGTCCGATCCAAAGGGCGTTGAAGATGTCTCCCTTTTCTACGGCAACCGGATTGGGCGGCAGGGGCGTGGAGGGGAGGACGGTCTCCACAGCGGAATCACCTGGCCCGGTCGGGAGGGGTGTCTCGGTGGGGCTGGGGGTTTCCGTCTCAACGGGGGTGTAATTTCGCACCCGCACGCCTGTGGCAAACTTGGTAAGCGTTTCACCATTGGCGTAGGCTGCCCTCAAGCGCAGGTCATATACGCCATCGGTAATGGTGGTCGTATCCCATTCCACCTGGAATTCGGCTGCTTCCGCCGGGTCAATGTCTGCCAAAAAAAACCACGTCCCGGTGTCATCTGTGGGATAGGCAAAGGAGAGTTCCACGGATTGCAGCCCTCCGCCTTTAGCCTCGCCAATTACGGCGACCACGCCCTGCAAGGCTTCACCATCCCCGGGCGCAATCAACTCAGCCCACGCAGAGGGGGTGGGAGTGGCGGCCTTCACGAGAGGTATTTCGCCAAAGGCCATTCCTATAAAAAAGGTGACGATTAGGAGGGTTAGGGAACGACGCATAGCGGGTGCTAGTGTAGCATGGAGGGGGGGAGGGGTCAACGGGGGGAGTGGGGATTGGAGGTTGGATATTAGATATTAGATATT
>DAOUWT010000219.1 GCA_030666985.1 Chloroflexota bacterium | reverse complement strand
TTACTTCGCGCACGAGATTCTGCCCCTCCCCAAAATTTGACACGCACTTCGTCACATTTGGGGGAGGCTGGGAGGGGGCTGCCTATGCGGATTTCATAAATATAGTCAATTGCGACACGTGTTTCACGCATCACGTTTCACTGGATTTGGAAGAATGCTGATATAATCACCCTATGCTACGAACACGTTATCGCCGAATTATTTTTTATTTTGCACGCGTCATTGCCAATTTGCTGTGGTGGGACATCATCCTGATACGCTTGGGATTTCGCCGCTGGGCAAAACGCACACGCCAAAAACGACTGCACCGTATTGCTGAAAGCTATCGAGCGCTGGCCATCCAAATGGGAGGAGTATTGATAAAGGCAGGCCAATTCCTCTCGTCGCGGGTTGATGTGCTGCCTCAAGTAGTCACGGATGAGCTAGCTGGCTTGCAAGATGAAGTTCCCCCGGAGGATTTCGAAGAGATTCGCCTTCTGCCCCCCGTCCCCCCCAACTTTGGGGGGAAGGCTGACTCCCCCAGGATTGGGGGACGGGGGGCGTGAACGGTTACAATCCGATGATGCCGGTGACCGGCCCGCAGCCATCAATAATGTAGTGGTTAAGATACAGCGTCCTGATATTAAAAAGATCATCAACACAGATTTGGCTGCGCTGCGCACGGTAGGGAATTGGCTGAAACGCTATAAACCTATTAGCAAGCGTGCTGATATCTCCGCCTTGTTGGACGAGTTTACCCGTATTCTTTACGAAGAGATTGATTATTTGGCCGAGGGAGGCAACGCCGAAACTTTTCAGGCTAATTTTGAAGGACGGTCTGATGTGCGCGTGCCTGGTGTAATCTGGTCACACACGACCCGGCGCGTGTTGATATTGGAGGATGTATACGCCATTAAGATTACCGATTACGAGGCTATTACCGCAGCGGGAGTTGATCGTGGGGAGGTCGCCAAACGATTATTCGACACTTATCTGGAACAAATCTTCCACCACGAATTTTTCCACGCCGACCCACATCCTGGAAATCTATTTGTTGAGGCAGTTCCAAGCACGCTCACTAGCTCAGAAGAATCCCAGGTTGATTGGCGGCTCACCTTTGTAGATTTTGGCATGGTGGGACGTGTTCCCCCAAACACACAAGCTGGCCTGCGCGAGATGGCGATTGCTGTAGCGACACAAGATGCTAAACGTGTAGTGCAGGCGTATAAACTCTTGGGCGTATTATTGCCCTATGCTGATCTGGCATTGCTCGAACAAGCTGAGACGGTGGCATTCGAGCGATTTTATGGCAAGAGTATGGCCGAATTACAGGAAATTGGCTTCGATGAAATGCACGAATTCGCCAAAGAATTCCGTGAATTGATGTATGACATGCCCTTCCAAATGCCCCAAGATTTGATACTGCTGGGCCGTTGCCTGGCCATTTTGTCGGGGATGTGTACTGGCTTAGACCCTGATTTTAATCTATGGAAGGCGATTCTGCCTTTTGCCCGAGAATTAATGGCCGAAGAATCTACTGGGAACTGGGGATTTTTGCGTGATGAATTCCTCGATTTGGTCAAATCGCTGGCTCTCATGCCCAAGCGTCTGGATCGCACACTAGCATTAATCGAGCAGGGAAAATTAAGTGTGCGTATCCCAGCATTGACGAGCCATTTAACCCGCCTGGAAGCAGGCTTGCGACGCATGGTAGCCGCGCTAATATTCGCAGCCTTGTTAATGGGCGGCGTCCAACTCTATGTCGCTGATAAAATGGTATTGGGGGGAATTTTGCTAGGAGGCGCGTTGCTATCTCTGGGGCGTTTTTTCATTACCAGACCAAGAAGACATTAGCATTCTGGTTTAGGGGGTTTCAGAAAAATGACCCTCCCACTTGCTCTAGCTGGATCGCCAGATCCAGCGGCTCAATGAGGTAACCTCCCCCAAATCGCTCGCATTGTTAAAAAGATGAACTCCTAAACGCATGTTAGGAGTTTTGAGACTGAATCGTGGGGGGATTAGAAAAGGGTATCCAAGTCATCATCGTCGTAATCGTCGCTATATTCCACCTCAATCTCGAAATCTTCCCGCTCCAGACGGAGCCAAAGCTGGAGCACATCGCCGTCTTCGGTTTCTTTGCAGTAGGCCGCCACAATGGGTAATTGATCCGGCAACCCTTCTGTGTTGCGGTATTCGAGGTAGATAGGTTCCTGGCCGCGCCAGGCTTGAAGACAGCGCGTCACTAACGATGCCCCTTTGAATGCTCGCAATTCGGTGAAGATCGTGTCATGCTGGAGATGGCTCTCTACGAGGCTGTAGCTCCACAAACCGCGGACTTCTTTAAATAGGGGGGTGGGGCCTTCGATGATGGTTATTTTATCGCTCATAAGTCACTTGTTGGAATGTGTTTTTTCAGGTTATTTACGGCTATGATACCATAAATGAATTTTCAGTAAATAGCTTGTTTGTAAATTCCCTGGGTTGATAAAGGTGTATAATAAAAAAAGTAGTAACCACTCACTCCCCGTTGGAGATTGGCGGGAGCGCAGGCGGCTGGGGCTTGGTAAAACCTCGCACCTCCCCGTCCCCTTCCCCCAGGGTTTTTCCCCGCTCGGGCGTGGAGCTACGCCTGGGGTTTGCTCTCACGCCCCCGCGAGGCGCCCTCTCCCCCAAAAGCAGATGTCCGCAAGTGCTAAAAGCAGTATTAAGGAGGATGACATGAAGCAAAAAACCACGTTGGTTTGGATCATTATTTTTTGGCTGCTAATTCTAGTGACTGCATGCAAGGGCGCTGTGCCAGGGGAGGAAACCTCTCCCGCCAACGAGGAAGCAGCCCCCAGCGCGACGACACTCCCTACAACGCCGCCCACCGCCACGCTTGCCCCCACTCCCACAAAGCCGCCCACTGCGACTCCATCCCCGACCCCTGTGCCAGCGTTCCAGATTGCCGAAGCAATCAATAGTGAAAACGTCACCCAATTCGCAGAGCTTTGGCGAATCGGCAATGGCAGCTACGAAACTATGCAATGGTCTCATGATAGCCAATATGCGGCGACAGGAACGGGCGCAGGGGTTTTTGTAATGGACAGGGACGGGGAATTGCTTTTCTCTCACCTGGACGGTTGGGTGGAGTATAAGCAAATTGCGTTTTCTCATGATAATTCGATCATGGCAGTAGGATTCCGAAAACCTGTTTGGATTCGAGGGAAAATGCCAAAATATATATCTACCTATGCCTTGCCATCTGGAGAGCCATTAAGTGTCATTGACCTGGGGGTAGAATTTCAAATAGAAAGAATCGCTTTTCGAGAGGACGGCTCTCTGGTCGCGGTGGGACATATGCTGGATGAATATTATTACGATGACTACGTTGCTATCGTCCATTTTGATCCTCTCACCGGAGAGAGTTTGGGAGAGTATAAAATTCAATTCCCAAAATTTTACGCGGACAAACTTGAGATCTCGGATGATGGAGAAAATCTGCTCTTGCATTTCTACGATGAACCAAATCTAGACCTTTTCGACACCTCTGGGCGTAAGCTTGGGAGCATCCCCGGCGAGGATATTTCAAACATCCACATGAATGGGGGAATCATAGCCTTTGACACATGGGAGGGTGGCTCAACCATCCAGGTATACCGGGGGAATGGCGCATTCCTGGGGACAGTAGAAGTGGATGTAGGATTTTCTGATTGTATAAGCTCACTTAGCATTGACTCCGCCGGCGAATACTTATATGTGAATAGCTACGACAAGCACTTTGAATCCTACAGCTTACCTGGTCTGAAACTCCAGGAAGAATTTGATCTTTTCACTTACACAACCTTTTTCAGTCCTGACTTTTCCCGTGGCATGGATATCGGTGACGCGGAAATTACAGTGAAAAGTCTCGAAACCGGGGAGGTTTTAGGCAGCGTCTCTGATATTTTGGAGCCAATAGACAAAATAGCCCTTAGCTCCGACCATTCTCTTTTATTCTTCTCGTTCACCGGCTTTGACGATGACTGGAACAGCATGGCAGTAGTACAAGTTTGGGATACATCCCGGATGGAGATTGAGAAAACTATTATCATCCAGAAAAATCCAGAATGGGGGGATAACCTCGAAAGTATCACCATGTTGGGCGACGGAACAACGCTTGTCATTCATAAAGAACAAAACTCATCCCTTGAGTTCTGGGATATATTCCAAGGAGAACAAATTGATACTTTTTCGTTTTCCCATGAAGTCTATACTGTCGGTGTCAGTCACGATGGGAACTTTGTGATGGGCGCCGACCGGGATATAGGACTAGAAATCTGGAACCGCCAGACAGGCGAACTGCTGGTCGATGATGATGACATCTATCAATATATCGGTTTCTACTCCCCAACCTTCACCCGCGACAACCAAACAGCGATAGTGGGAGGCAGTGATACCCTGGTGATCTGGGATATGGCAAAACCCAGTTCCCCTATTGAATTAGATGGTAACGGAGTAGTGGCCGTCAATCCTGAAGGGACGCTCCTCGCTCATCATAGCCAGAATTCTAAAGAACTCCATTTCTACGACCTCGTCAACCGCAAAACGATCTCTGTTCATGAGTGGGCCTATGGCGCCAAGGAAATGTTCTTCAGCCATGATAATAGCTTGCTGATCATATCTTCCTACGATGGCCTATTCTTCTGGGATATTGAAGCTGGAGAAACGATCTATTTCGTTGAGTATTCTCCCCTTGAAGTCGCTTTTTCAGGTGATAGGAAACTCCTCGTCACTACCTCGTATGATGGCACAATTCGTCTGTGGGGCATACCGTAAATTTCATCCTCGGAAATAAAACTTAAAAGGAGGGTGTCCACATGGGCACCCTCCTTCTGATTCAAAGCGGGTATGCTCAACCACTTACCCCGCTCTGAGGGGAACGCCAGTTCCCCGGACTCCACCCGCAGGAGCTGCCGATCCTGCTCG
>DAOUWT010000383.1 GCA_030666985.1 Chloroflexota bacterium | reverse complement strand
ACGTTTCACTCTTTACGTTTCACTCTTTACGCTTCAAGCTGTTGAACAATATCGAGCACTGCCTTACGAGTAAGTTTCTTTTCGCCGCGTTCTAAGGCATTGAGTGTAGCATAAGCCAGCGCCCGGGGAATTGCAACAAAACTCTTGAATGTTGTTGGGGGTAAAGATTTAGAGTAAAGGCTGAAACTATCGAGATTCTCGCGGGCGTAAGCGAACATGCGCTCTTCATTCCAGCCTTGAGGGAAAAAATTGACCCCTCTTTCCATGTCTTCGCTGCGGTTGCGGAGGATGTTGACAGTTTGTAAACCGCGTCCAAATTGGATAGCGTGTGTGCGGTGAATTTGGATTTTCTCGAACCAGGCCCAAAGATCGCACAGCAGCAATCCTACTGAACCTGCCACGCCGTAAGTATAGCGGTCTAAATCGGCCATTGATACAACTTCAAATCCATTAGTGGCCCAATGCGCCATACGATCAGCCATTGTAGCTGTCGCCTCCCAGACGCGCGGGGCTATGAAGGTTGGCGCCAGGCAGGCCCATTCTCCAATGCGCAGGGTTACTTCAGGCAGAACGTCATGATATTCTACTAAAGCTGTTTCAAGAGCATGGTGGGCGAAAGAATCTGCTGATGTCTGCGCCTGGAAAATTTGGCTGATGGTGTGGAGTATCTTGGCTTTGTGACTTCCTTCCAATGTGGGGTGATCTTCCACTTCATCAATTGCCCGCAGGCAAAGGTACCCGGATGCGACGGCTTCTCGGATTCCCTTTGGCAGGCGAATGATTGGCAAATAAAAAGTCCGGCTGGTTAGTTTGAGCGTTTGCATCGCTTCTTGATAGATAGCCATATTGAGCCTCGTTTCGTATCGTGGAAAATAAGGGTGGCAAAATTGCTTCTAATGGAATTTGCGGTAATGGGAAGAATGAGGCATCACTGGCTGAAAATGATCACGAGCCAAGTTGATATGCCTCAAGAGAGTATACCAGAATAAAAGAGAAAGTAAGCAAAGAAAATAGGTAACGACTCAGGTTATGGTTAGATGAGCCAAAATGGAACGCAGATGACGCAGATTAGACAGATTTACGCGGATTTTTTTGTTTTTGCCAACGGCACACCCAAGGGGTGAAGGCGTCTGCGAAAATCCGCTTAACTCGCGCCGCCGCGCTCGCTGTGCGTACCTTCGGTATGCGGGCCTACGGTCAGGCATGCCTGTGGCGTCTGCGTTTTATTCCAACGATGACTGAGTAGTTACGTATATTCAATGTCGTTAAGTCAGGCAAGCACCCATGTCATTTCGACGAGGAACGAGGAGAAATCTTGGCTTCAGGCGGCTATTTACTTGCGATGGAAAGATTTCTCACTCCGTTCGAAATGACATAGTTATTAACTCGTGTGTATCCTCACTCATTACTCATCACTTCTCATACCCCTCCGGATGCCCCTGATGCCACTCCCACGCGCTGGCGATGATGGTTTTTAGCTCCGGCACCTCAGGCTCCCAGCCCAACTCCCGGCGGATGCGCTTGGACGAGGCCACCAGCCGGGGAGAGTCTCCCGGTCTCCGGGGGGTTTCAATGGCTGGGATGGGGTGCCCCGTCACCTCCCGGGCCCTTTCGATCACCTCCCGAACCGAATACCCTTGCCCGTTGCCCAAGTTATAGACCAGCTTATCTTGCTTTCCCAACGCATCAAGCGCCAGCAAGTGGGCCGAGATCAGGTCTGAGATGTGGATATAATCGCGGATGCAGGTGCCGTCGGGGGTGGGGTAGTCAGTCCCGAAGATGCTGATGCTTTCCCGCTGTCCCAGGGGAACCTGGAGCACGAGGGGGATGAGGTGCGATTCGGGTTGGTGGGCCTCCCCCCTCCCCGGGAGAGCGCCGGCGGCGTTGAAGTAGCGCAGAGCCGCGTAGTGTAAACCATGCACCCGCCGGTACCAATCCAGCACCTGCTCGATCATCAATTTGGTGTGACCATAGACATTAGTCGGCCCCAGAGGGGATTCTTCACTCAAGGGCTCGTCGCTGGATTTATAAACCGCCGCCGTTGAAGAAAGCACAAAGCGTTCAATCCCCGCCTGAACGGCAGCCTCAATTAGCTTGGTAGAGTTCACCAGATTGTTCTGGTAATACTTGCCGGGATTCTGCATGCTCTCCCCGGCCTCGATGAAAGCCGCAAAGTGCATCACGGCATCGAACCGCTCCCCCTGAAGGATATGCGTCAGAGTTTCCCCATCGGCCAAGTCAGCCTCAACGAATTTTGCTCTCTTCGGAATGGCAGCTTTATATCCCGTGAACAAAGCATCGTAGATAGTGACAGCGTGACCGGCTTCAAGTAGTTTTTGCGCGGCTGCGGAGCCAATGTAGCCTGCTCCGCCGGTAAGAAAGATATTCATAGATTGTTCTCCGTTGGTAGATTGGATATTAGATATTAGATATTAGATATT
>DAOUWT010000397.1 GCA_030666985.1 Chloroflexota bacterium | reverse complement strand
TGGCCTTCTTCCATGATTTGGAGGAGCATGTTATGTACTTCGGGGTGAGCCTTTTCGACTTCGTCGAAGACGACTATGGAGTAAGGGCGGCGGCGGATGGCTTCGGTGAGTTGCCCGGCGTCGTCGTAGCCAATGTATCCGGGAGGTGCTCCCACCAGCCGGCTCACTGTATGGCGTTCTGTGAATTCCGACATGTCAAGTTGGATGAGGGCCTCTTCGCTATTGAAGAGGAATTTGGCCAGGGCTTTGGTGAGTTCTGTTTTGCCAACACCGGTAGGGCCTAAGAATACAAAGGAACCCACTGGTCGTTTGGGGTCTTTTAGCCCCGCTCTGGCGCGGCGGACAGCTTCGGAGATGGTTTCGATGGCTTCGTTTTGCCCCACTATGTGATCGTGCAGGCTTTCTTCCATCTTCAAGAGGCGGTCTGTTTCCTCTTGTTCGAGCTCTGTCACCGGAACCCCAGTCCACATTGATACCACTTCGGCTATATCCTCTTGGGAAACGGTGGGGCTGCTGCCGCGGTCCCAGGCCAGTTTGATCTCTTTTAATTTGTCGTCGAGATCAGATTTTAGGGATTCAAGTTCATCTATAACGGATTTGTCTTCCTCATCAGCTGCCGCAGCTTTGAGTTCTTTGCGCACTTTGCGAAGTTGGGCGACGACCTTTTTGGCAGTTTCTCCAATGGGGTTCTTGTACATTCGGACTCGGGAAGCAGCTTCATCCATGAGGTCTATGGCTTTATCGGGCAAGTAGCGGTCAGAAACGTAACGCGCTGAAAGCCTGGTAGCGGATTCTAGGGCTTCGTCGGCGATGGTTAGTTGGTGGTGCTCTTCGTAGGGGGGACGGATGCCGCGCAAAATATCGATTGTTTCCGCTTCTGTGGGTTCTTCGACCGTGATGGGCTGGAAACGCCGCTCCAGGGCTGCGTCGCTCTCGATGTATTTGCGATATTCGTCCAGGGTGGTTGCGCCTACTACTTGCAGCTCGCCCCGCGCCAGGGCGGGTTTGAGAATGTTGGCGGCATCCATTGACGAACCAGCTGCCCCAGCGCCGACCAGCATGTGAACCTCATCGATGAAGAGGATGGAGTCAATTGTTTTCAATTCGGCGATAATACGCTTAAGACGTTCTTCGAACTGACCCCGGTACATGGTGCCTGCAACAAGGGAACCCAGGTCTAATTGGAGCACTTTTTGCCCTAACAAGGGGGCTGGGACTTCTCCATCTGTGATGCGTTGAGTCAGACCTTCGACGATAGCTGTTTTCCCAACGCCAGGTTCGCCAATTAGGGCAGGATTGTTTTTGGTGCGCCGGGCCAATACTTGGATAACACGCTCGATTTCTGTTTGGCGTCCAATGACCGGGTCTAACTTATCTTCTTCTGCCATTTCAGTCAGGTTGATAACGAGTTGATCAACCATGGGGGTCTTACTTTTGGTCTTTTTCGAGCGTTTGGAAACCCGTGCGCGTTCCTTTTTGCGTTTGCGCGATTCTTGGACTTCTTGAATAATACGCAGGGTCTGACGCTGAACTTGCTTGGATGTTATCCCAAATTGCTCTAAGACTTCTACGGCAAGGCCTTTGTCGTATTCCACCAACGCCAGCAGAATGTGTTCGTCACCAATGTAGTGATGCTTCAATTTACGAGCTTCTTGCACCGCCAATTCCAAAACGCGCTGTGTCCCAGGAGAAAGCGACAACGTTTTTCCTCTATACCTGCCGTATCCTTTCATATCTTCGATAACGGCCAGGATGCCTTGAACATCTAAGCCTAGTTCATGCAATACCTTTCCTGCAATGCCGCCTTTATCACGCATTAAGCCTAATAAAAGATGCTCGGTGCCAATTTGGGCATGGCGCATTTGTTCGGCTTCTTTATGCGCTATGCTCAATACACGCCGGGCGCGTTGAGTAAATCGTTCCATGCTAGCCAAGGTAGGCCTCCTGTAATAAACCGGGGGATGCTCCGGTTTTTGTTGCAATAATGAAAATGCTCTTTGTCAAGTTGATTCTACCAAAAATAATTTTGATTTTCCCTGGGAAAACACTTTTTAACAAATATATAACGTAAGGTCGTAAAAACGAAAAAGCGCACCCTGTAAAGGTGCGCTTGGATGTCTCTAGCTTTCTGCCTCATTGGGCGGTTCCGCTTCTTCGGGGGATGGCTCCACGCTCCCGGCGGGGGGTTCCTCGCCCTCGGGGGATGGCTCCACGCTCCCGGCGGGGGGTTCCTCGCCCTCGGGGGATGGCTCCACGCTCCCGGCGGGGGGTTCC
>DAOUWT010000110.1 GCA_030666985.1 Chloroflexota bacterium | reverse complement strand
TCATTCGGTGGCCCGGGTAAAATGAAGGGTTTTACAGGGAAAGTTCTGCGGTATTGCCTTAAAACTTTGCATCCATAAGGTATTAAGCCCCAAATAGGCCTTGTCAGGCTTTGACATATTTTTCTATGGACGGTATAATTTGGGTTTGTCTGGAAAAAGAAAAGTTATTGGAGAGTGTTTTATGAATAAGAATGATGTAGTAACCCCGGAAACAATTGATGACCTTGAACCCAAAATGAAGGTTAGTGGGAAAGTTCTCAAGACTGCGCTAGCCGGCGCGATTGTTGACCTTGGGATTGAAGAGTATGGAGTAATTCATATTTCGAAAATATCAAAGGATCCTATTACTCGCGTTGCGGATGTTCTTGATGAAGGCCAAGAAATTGATGCTTGGGTTTATCGTGTTGATCCTAAAGAAAGCAGACTTGAACTTACCATGCTCGAGCCTGTTGATATTGAGTGGAATGAGATCAAACCTGGTATGGAATATGAAGGCGAAGTAATCCGGATTGAGAAATACGGTGCTTTTGTTGATGTGGGCGCAGAGCGTCCGGGCTTGGTGCATATTAGCGAGATGGCTTATGGGTATGTTCGCAAACCTACGGATGTGGTTAAAGAAGGAGACACCGTTGACGTCAGGGTACTCAAAGTCAATCGCCGCAAAAAGCAGATCAAGTTGAGCATGAAAGCTATGGAAGTTCCTCCTGAGGAGGCTGTAAAAGAAGCATCTTCCTCAAGCAACGATGAGCCAACACCTACTGTCTTCGAGGCCGCCTTCCGCCAGGCAATGGATAAGAATGGCGGAGGAGGTCTTGATGGTCTTTTGAACGGCAAAGATGCATAGATTTGTTGCCTGACCAACCAAATTTGGCCTGTAAGAGAAAATCTTGCAGGCTTTTTTGTTGGTAAGTGGAGCAGTCAATGTCGTTAAGTTAAGCAACCAGGTATGTCATTTCGATGAGGTTTCGGCGCTTGCCGCCGAATAACGAGGAGAAATCTTGGGTTCAGTCTACCATTCACTCACGATGGAAAGATTTCTCACTCCGTTCGAAATGACATACTACAACTTAATGACATGGGTGGAGCAGTAGTCGAGGTTTCTATACCTCGCGAGCATAATGCGTTGTAGTAACTCGCCGCATCTTGCCATTTGCCCCTTGCCCAAGCCCGCGAATGAATTGCGGGCTAACCGAACAAAGTCGGATAAATCCGACTCAAGGTGTAACTCGCATCTTGTAACTTGCCACCTGCAGACATGCATACCTGCACACCTGCACACTTCCCCTTCCCTCCAAAAAATAGTGTACAATAATCACCAGACATCCACGTTCAAATTTACAACGGAAATCCCAAAATGTTCCGACTCCAAGCGTCAAGCCGTCAAGCCTTGAGTGTAGCTCTTTTTGCCGCAGCCACCCTGCTGTTGGAAAGTACCTTCACCCGGCTGTTGGCCGTGGCCCAGTTTTATCATTTCGCTTTTCTGGTCATCAGCCTGGCCTTGTTGGGATTCGGAGCCAGCGGGGCCTTGCTAAGCGTCTTTCCGGGTTTGCACCCTTCCTCTCTGAACCGCGTGCTCACCTGGCTGGGACTGGGCTTTTTCCTCAGTGTGGGAATAGCCTACGCAGGCGTCAGCTGGCTGCCTTTTGATTCCTACAGCATCGCCTGGGAACGGCGTCAGATACTCTTTTTCGGGCTTTATTACCTTTCCCTGGCCCTTCCTTTCCTGGTCAGCGGGTTGGGGATTGGAGCCGCCCTGGCCGTGGTTGAAGATAAACCGCACCACCTCTATGCCGCAAATCTTTTGGGTTCGGCCGTGGGTGCCCTTATTGCGCCCCTCGCCTTGGGAATGGCCGGTGTGCCGGGGGCGGTGTTGCTGAGTGCCTGCCTGGGAGGTCTACCGGCCCTGATTTTTAGGAAAAAGGGCAAAATTGGAGACTGGGTGCGGGTGGGGGAAATGCTCCTCTTCGGGCTGGGTTTTCTCGCCTTCTTGGGATTAACCTTCCTCAACGGGCAGGGGGATTCGCCCCTGGGGATCACCATCTCCCCCTACAAGGGCTTGGCGCACGCATACCGTTATCCCGGCTCTAAAACCCTTTGCGGCAGATGGAACCCCATCTCGCGCGTGGACGTGCTTAGCGATGCCGGGACGCGCCGTCTGCCGGGATTGAGCTACGCTACCCCCCTCGTTCCTCCCCCCCAGCAGGGTCTCTCCGTGGACGCCGGCCCCCTGCAGCCCATCACCCTGGTATCCCCGGCCAATTTCGAGGCGGCCGGGTGGATGCCGGAATCCCTGGCCTTTTCCCTCAACCCTGGGGCTAGCGTCCTGGTCGTGGAGCCTGGGGGAGGGTTGGGCGTGCTCCAAGCCCTGGCGGGAGGCGCGGGGGAGGTCACCGCCGTGGTGGAGAGAATCCGCTCATTTTAGATGCTGCAGCGGCAACGGCTCCAGGCGTGGACGTGTATGCTCATCCTCAAGTGGACGTGGTTTCCGAGCCGGGCCGGGTCTTCCTGCAGCGGGAACAGCGCGTGTACGACATCTGCTATTTCCCCCTCACGGATGCCTATCGTCCCGTCACCAGTGGGGCCTATAGTTTAGCAGAGAATTACACCCTCACGGTGGAGGGCCTGCGATCCGCCCTCGCCAGACTATCCCCCCAGGGGACGTTGGTCATCAGCCGCTGGTTGCAAAGTCCCCCCAGCGAAAGCCTGCGCCTGATGACCACCCTGGTGGAAGCCCTTACCCAGGGCGGAGTCGAGCGTCCCGGGGATGTCATCCTGGCCTACCGGGGCATCCAAACCCTCACCGTGTTGGTCAAACCCGCGAGCTGGACGGCGGAGGAACTCAGCACAGCACGCGGCTTTCTGGAGAGCCGGCGCTTCGACTTGGTCTGGTCCCCCGACATCCAAGCTGAGGAGGCGAACCGCTTCAATCGTTTGCCAGAACCGGAGATATACTTGCAAGTGAAAGCTCTGTTGGCGGCCTCCGACCGTGGGGATGTCTATGCTGCCTATCCCTATAATATCTCTCCTCCCGATGACGATCATCCCTTTTTCTTTCACTTCTTCACCTGGGAACAAACTCCAGAGATTTTATCCACGATGGGAAAGACCTGGCAGCCTTTTGGCGGGAGCGGCTATTTTATCCTCCTGGCTTTATTAGCCCTCGTGGTGGTTTTCAGTGCAGTTTTGATTCTCTTGCCGCTGGCTTTTCAGAGAAAGGCAGCATCTCACGCTCATTGGAAGGGGAAAAGTGGCCTATTGGTATATTTTGGATTATTGGGTTTGGGTTTCCTGTTCTTGGAAATTCCCCTCATTCAGCGTTGGATTCTGCTTCTCGGCCAGCCGACTTACGCCTTTGCAGTGGTGATCGCCGCCCTCCTATTATTCTCGGGTTTGGGGAGCATGTCAGCTCAGGCAAATTGGCTAAAGCCGCGCATCGCCTTGGGTGTTTTAGCTCTGACAGCTTTGGGCTATACCATGATTATCCCCCTGGCTCTGATCTGGGCCTCAACCATCTGAGCGCGGGCATTGGCAAACGCGCTAGAAGTGGGCGTTAGGGTTATCGCAGGCTCAGTTTCGGGTTCTACCGTTTCTTCCGTCTCTGTTGGCCCTTCGCTCTCGCCAGATGTTGGAGACGTACACCCTGTCCCCCCGATTCCGATCAGGGTGAGCAGAAGGACGAGACACAAAATGATGAAATAGCGTTTCTTGATCATAAGACACCTTCCTTGGGTTATTTGGAGTATTTCCCACTTGTGGGGTAGTAGACCAACCGCGTTGGTCGTTACCCTGAAAACCGCCCAATTCGATGGGGCTAACTACCCATTATTTAGCCTATTATCATCATAACGAATCAACCCCTTATCTGTCAAATGGTATTTGAACTTTCCACCAAAAATGGGACGCAGATTTTCATGATTCTCGTAGATTTTTTCTCCCCCGCTACTCTAATCCCCTGATTTCCTGATTCCCGATTCCTAATCATCCAGCCCTCCCTCTGTCTGATATAATGGAACGGTAAAATGTTTTCCTAAAAGCCTATTCAAATTGGAGGAGCTAAAAAAGTAATGACTTTACCCATCAATCAGATTTTACAAGGTGATAGTATAGAAATATTAAATGATTTACCGCAACACTCAATTGACCTCATATTTGCTGATCCTCCTTATAACCTACAGTTGCAAAACGAGCTTCATCGGCCAAACTTAACAAAAGTAGATGCTGTAGATGATGATTGGGATCAATTTCAATCTTTCGCAGCTTATGATGAATTTACTCACGATTGGCTCTTGGCATGTCAAAGAGTTTTAAAACCCGATGGTACTTTGTGGGTAATTGGCTCATATCATAATATTTTTCGGGTTGGTCGCATCATGCAAGATTTAGGCTATTGGTTCTTGAATGACGTGATTTGGGTAAAAACCAATCCCATGCCTAATTTTAGAGGCACTCGTTTTACGAATGCCCATGAGACATTGATTTGGGCCAGCCCTAAAAAGGGTGCTAAATATACTTTTAATTATCAGGGCATGAAGGGATTTAACGATGGTAAACAAATGCGTAGTGATTGGTGGCTACTATCTCTAGCCACTGGTTCTGAGCGATTAAAAGACGAAAATGGAGATAAAGCTCATTCAACTCAAAAGCCAGAAGCTCTATTATATAGGATTATTCTCTCTTCAAGTAAACCAGGCGATATTGTTTTAGATCCGTTCTTCGGAAGTGGTACGACCGGTGTAATTGCTAAACGATTGCATAGGAAGTGGATTGGCATAGAAAGGGAAGAAAAGTATATTGGGTTAGCAAGGAAAAGAATTGAAATGACCCAAGTTGAATTATTTGATGAAGCAACATTTGATATAAGAAGCAAAAAGAAAAAGGCTCCAAGAGTTCCATTCTCGAATTTGTTGGAGTATGGCTACCTCAATCCAGGCCAAAAACTAATTTTTCGGAAAGACATGGAAAATACAGCTAAGATTAAGCCTGATGCAAAATTAAGAACTCAAAACGGATTTGAAGGATCCATTCATCAAGTTGGCAAACACTTGTCAAATGGAAACCCTTGTAATGGCTGGGATCACTGGTATTTTGAAGAGAACGGGGAGATATTGGTTTTAGATATTTTGCGTCAAAGGTTTCGTTCTAAACAGGGGCTTACCAATGAATGAACAAATAAAAGAGTTAATTCAAGATACTGTTTTGGAAATGATTTCTGGAAGTTCTTCTGAAGACAAAATAGAAAAACTAGCTCATAAACATCGTAATAAAGTTCATTTTATTCCTTTGAGATATCGAATCTTTAGCGGTATACTCCAAAGTTTAAACATTAAATTTGGAAACTTTATTGAGCAACTAATGTGGAACATCGTTAATATTGATGAAGATGTAGATATCATGCCAGAGAGCGGAGAAAAGATCAGATTATATTTTACACCAGAAACTGATTCGTTAATTGATACATATATCACCGAACGTCAGTTGCCAGGCAGTCCTGATGATTGCACACCGTTGTTTGACGCTCTACTAAAAGATATTATTCAAGTGGAAAAACACTCCACGGATGCTCAGAGACAAGGAATAACCAAGGATGTTGATAGTTTATTCAGGACTCAAGATGGGAAATTAATCTTTACAGAGGTGAAATATAATGATGATCATGACACTGGTAAATTCGCTGACATAAACAGAAAATTCATTAAGACATGGGCAGGTTTAGCAGTATATTTTGATATTTCAGACGCTGATGAGTTAATGCCAATAATTTACTACTTCAACCCAACAAAGAGATATGGCCCAATTCACACACCCTCTAGAAATATTATGCGAGGCTCACAATTATTCGATGAGTTTCTAAACACCAAATACGAGGAGGTTGATCAGTATCTTACTGAGATAAGTGATAATCCAGAAATTTTAGCCATCTTTGATGACGTGTATGACCGAGTTAGAAATGGTGTAATCCTGTAGAGCAGTACTAATAAAGGCCGCCTTGTGGTGGCTTCTTGGCTTTAATAAGGAAATTTAAGTTCATTTTTCTTATCCGCAAAGGAAAAAAACATGGCAAATTGGCTTGTACTTGTGGCTGGTAACATTGGAACCGGGAAAACCTCTCTCGCCGAACGTTTAGGAGACCGTCTGGGCTGGCGCACGGCTTTTGAGTCGGTGATGGATAACCCCTACCTGGGGGATTTTTACCAAGACATGGCGGCCTGGTCTTTTCATCTTCAAGTCTTCTTCCTTGGACACCGTGCCGAGCAGCACTTGGAGCTAGCGCGTGATGAACGCTCCGCGATTGCCGACCGCAGCATCTACGAGGACGCCAAAATCTTCGCCCGCGCCCTCTATCACCAGGGGAGCATGTCCGAGCAGGATTTCCTGACCTACCGGCGGGTCTTCAGCCTGGTCACGGGCAACCTCCCCCGCCCGGATCTGCTGATCTACCTGGACGCTCCGCCCGAAGTGCTCATGGAACGCATCCGCCAGCGGGGCCGCGACATGGAGTCGGGCATCTCCCTGGAATACCTCTCCCTGTTGGATTCTTTTTATAAAGATTGGATGGAAACCTTTGACCTCTGCCCTGTACTGAAAATCCGCTCAGATGATTTGGACTTTGCTCACAAACCCGCGCATCTGGATATTGTCGTAAACCGCATCCAAGATAAACTAGCGGGGAAAGAGGAGTTAGTTTTTCCGAATGGGTGAGAAGACAGAAGAACCAGATGATGCAAAAGAACCAGAGGGGACAACTACCAAACTACCCAACTAACTAACTAACAAAAAAGAGCCGAGCGAGTGAAATCGCTTGGCTCTTTTGTTCACTGAATACTGAATAGGTAGTAATTCTTATGGTAAACCGAGTGTGGCGAGTATGGTTTCAATTTCATCCAGAAACTCGGTTAACTTAATTGCTCGACGGCCCTCGGGACTCGTATCGTGTTGATTCGGATTATCATTAGGATGCCGGTGCCAATTATCGCCCAACTGATCGCGTGCGTATATCCGTTCATTGCGGTAAATCAGAGCCAGATTCGTCGTATTGAAACGATTATTTCGATAAACCTGCACGAAAAGTTCTTCAGAGATATAAAGCCGCGCCTTTAGCAGGTTCTGGCTGTGATCGAGAATCTGCACGCGCTGTATATATGCCCGGCGAGTATGCTCACGATGGAGGGCGGCTAATAACTGTTTCACTGTCATGCGCTATGAAGGAGATCACTTAAACGTTCTATTTCAACTTCCATGTCGGCTATTCCTGTCACAGCAAGCTCCCAGTCGAAATAGTCTTGTTCCTTCTCAAAACCAGGATGTGAGTCTAGAATTTCTTGGCGAAACTTTTCAAAGGGCTGTTGATATTTTGCAGTGAATTTACGATTAAGTGTACGATACTTAATCAGGTTTTTTTGAGCACGCTCGAAAAGCAGTTCAGCCAATACGTGATCTATACTCAAATCTGGAAATAATCGTTGGACGCTCGTTTCTAATGTTGCTGTAATACTAAGTGTTGTCATCTTCTCTCCCGGTATCCATTGTAAATGGGGACTGATATTCGTAACTTTAGAAAAAGGGTACTTTTCTCTTGCATTTATCACATTATACGAGGTGGGCGAGTAAATAGTCAATCCAAATTCGATTTTACTCACTGCAAAAAAAGAGCCGAGCGATTTTATTCGCTCGGCTCTCCTGATTCCCTGATCCCTAACCACCAACCCCCATTTTACAACTTTTTTACAACGAGATATTTCTCTGTTAACAAGGAAACGGTATCCTGTAAGTGCATGATTGGAAACCGAGAAAAATTTAGGGCTCTTTGGGAATTCACGGGGTACTCGGTACGCTCGAGCAGGATGGCCACATCCTG
>DAOUWT010000405.1 GCA_030666985.1 Chloroflexota bacterium | reverse complement strand
CATGAAATTACACGAAGATATTATGAAACAATCCATAAAAACGGTATCCTGGTATCAGAAAGAAGAGCCAGCTTAGCAAGGGAGGAAATTCCAAAGTGACCAATGCTGAAATCCTCGCAAAATTAAAAGAAAAATATCCTGACGCTGTTGTAGACGTGCCAGAGTTGATTGACTTCACCGTGGTTGTTGAGCCTGGTGTGCTTGCCGAAGCGGCTGCTTTTCTGCGTGACGAATGTGGTCTGGATTACATGGCGGACGTGACCGCCGTGGACAGACCGGAACGCTTCGAAGTGGTTTATCATTTATACTCCATCAAAGATCAGACTCCGGAACCATTTGTGCTCAAGGTTTATCTGGAGGATAAGGAAAATCCCACTGTGGCTTCGGTTACTCCTTTATGGAAGGGAGCCGATTTCCAAGAGCGTGAGGTTTACGATTTAATGGGCATCCGCTTTGAAGGTCACCCGGACCTCAAGCGCATTATGTTGTGGGAAGGCTTCCCCGGCCATCCTCTGCGCAAGGACTTCGAGAATCGAACCTTTACCTTCAAGGAATTAGCGCCGACCCGCCCCACGGAGCCGGATAAAGTTTAGAAGAACGGTAGAGGACGGCAGACCTCCGAGGTCTCCGAGACCTCGGAGGTCTGCCGCTAAAGGACAGTAAATGCTTAAGACTGAATCGATAACCCTAAATTTGGGACCTCAGCATCCGTCAACGCACGGAGTTTTTCGTGTTAAGGTGGAACTAGATGGTGAGGCGGTGCTAGACCTGGAACCGGTGATGGGCTATCTTCACCGGGGTATTGAGAAACTGAGCGAAGAGCGTACCTACGTCCAGATTGTGCCCTTTACCGACCGCCTTGACTATATTTGCGCCATGACCAACAATCAGGCTTATGCAATGGCCGTGGAAAAGCTGACCGGTATTGAAGTCCCAGAGCGAGCTGAATATATTCGCGTGATCATGGCTGAGTTCACCCGTATTATCAATCACATGTTAGCGGTGGGATTCCTTTGGAATGAACTAGGGGCTTATTTTACTCCGCTGCTCTACTGTTACCGGGAGCGGGAACGCATCCTTGACCTTTTCGAGAAAACCTGCGGTTCGCGTTTAACGTGCAATTATATGCGCCCCGGCGGGGTGTCGGCTGACCTCCCAGGGGGGTTCATCCCCCAGGCTAAAACGCTTGCTGCCCATCTCAAAACATTTACCGATGAACTTAGTGACATGCTCACCGAGAACGAGATTTTCATCTCCCGGGCCGTAGATGTGGGTGTCTTGCCTGCTGACCTCGCTATTAATTCATCTATCACCGGCCCTATGCTGCGTGCTTCTGGCGTGCCTTACGACATTCGCAAGGTGGATAATTATTCCATCTATGATCGTTTTGATTTTGATGTTCCTACGTGTGAACACGGCGACGTTTGGGACCGCTATTACCAGCACATCTTGGAAATCTACCAGAGCGTCCGGATACTTGAACAAGCCCTCGATACTATTCCTGAGGGCGAGGTGATGAACAAACGCGCCGGGAGAGCGCTTCGCCGTCCCCCAGTGGGTGAAGCCTACGGGCGCATTGAGTCCCCGAAGGGAGAATTAGCCTTCTACGCGGTCAGCGATGGCTCAAAGAATCCCTACCGGCTGCGCATCCGCCCGCCATCCATGATCAACCTGACTGCTCTAAAAGAGATGTGCATGGGGCAAAAAATCCAGGACCTCATCGTCATTCTGGGCAGCGTTAACATAGTTTTGGGAGAGGTTGACCGTTAGGAGAAGGATATGGAATTTTTGAAAGACTTTTTTGTCAATTTTGGCATCTGGTTTTCCAAGTGGCTGGCAGGGTTTATGCCCGACTGGGGCGTGGAAGTAGTTACAGGATTGGGCGCTGCTATTATTCTTGTCCTTATTGGTTTAGTGGCAGTGATGGCGCTCACCTGGGGAGAACGCAAGGTCATTGGCCGTATGCAAGACCGCATTGGGCCTAATCGCTGGGGGCCTTTCGGCATTTTCCAGCCGATCACCGATGGCAT
>DAOUWT010000130.1 GCA_030666985.1 Chloroflexota bacterium | reverse complement strand
AAGGAGAGCAATTATGGCTAAAGAGAAATTTGAACGAACGAAGCCGCACTTGAACGTGGGAACAATAGGGCACATTGACCACGGGAAAACGACCCTAACAGCCGCGATGACGAAAGTGCTGGCAATGAAAGGGCTGGCAGACTTTCAGGCCTTCGAAGATATTGATAATGCCCCGGAAGAGAAAGAACGCGGGATCACGATCAGCATCTCCCACGTAGAATATGAAACCGAGAACAGGCACTATGCCCATGTTGATATGCCTGGACACCGGGACTACATCAAGAATATGATCACGGGAGCAGCGCAGGTAGATGGAGCGATCCTGGTAGTAGCCGCCTCCGATGGCCCTATGCCGCAGACGCGAGAGCACTTGCTGCTGGCAAAACAGGTAGAGGTGCCGAGTGTGGTCATCTACATGAACAAGATTGACCAGATGGATGATCCGGAGCTATTAGAGTTGGTGGAACTTGAGCTGCGAGAGTTGATGGATGAGTACGGGTTCCCTGGGGACGAGACCCCGATAGTGAAAGGGAGCGCGCTGGCAGCCTTGGAGAGCGAGAGCGAGGACGTGGATGCTCCGGAGTACGAGAGCATTTGGGAATTACTGCGCGTGATAGATGAGTACATCCCCGAGCCTGAGAGAGAAATCGACAAACCGTTCATGATGCCAGTGGAAGATGTATTCACTATCAAAGGGCGAGGGACGGTAGTGACAGGCCGCATTGAGCGTGGCGTGACCCACGTTGGAGACAAAGTCGAGATCTTAGGGCTTCAAGATGACATCATGGAAACGGTAGTGACGGGAGTAGAAATGTTCCACAAACTCCTGGACGAAGGAATGGCAGGAGACAATGTGGGCTTGCTGCTGCGAGGCATCGACCGGGACGAGGTAGAACGAGGAATGGTAATCGCCGAGCCGGGCAGCGTGACCCCGCACACGAAATTCAAAGCAGAGGTCTACGTGCTGAGGGCAGATGAAGGAGGACGCCACAAACCGTTCTTCACGGGATACCGCCCGCAGTTCTACATCAAGACAATAGATGTTACAGGTGCGATCCGATTGCCGGAAGGCGTAGAGATGGTCATGCCTGGAGACAATATAAACATGGAAGTGGAATTGATAGTGCCGATAGCCTTGGAAGAAGGGAGTGACTTCGCTATTCGTGAAGGCGGTCTCACCGTTGGCGCAGGCGTTGTTACCGAGCTTATAGAATAAGCCGCTTATAGAATAAGCCGCTTATAGAGTAAGCTTGCGCTTAGGATGGGAAGATAATTATGGCACGTAAAAAAGGTGTGCGACCGGTAATCACACTTGCTTGCACTGAGTGTAATGAGCGTAATTACACCACCGAAAAGAATAGGCGTAATGACCCCGGTCGTTTGGAACTGAAGAAATTTTGTCCGCGGTGTCGAGAACATACTCTGCATCGGGAAACGAAGTAATAACCAGTCAGGTGGCTGCTCCTGAGCAATGATCAGCTTCAGCCACCTGGCGAGATCAATACAGGCCAGTAGCTCAACTAGGGAGAGCACCGGTCTCCAAAACCGGGGGTTGCGGGTTCGATTCCTGCCTGGCCTGCCTTATCTTATATCTAACGCCGTCCCTTGAGGCGGCGTTTTCACCGTAACGAAAAGGAGATCCTTGTGGCGAAAAAAAGAAAGAAACCTAACGCCATTCAGAAGTTTTCTCGCGAAACAATAGCTGAGTTGCGCAAAGTCTCTTGGCCCACTCGCAAAGAAGCAATTAGCCTTTCCCGAGTTGTTATTATAGTCATTTTCACAGTGGGTATCTTTTTGGGCGTTGTGGATTTCATATTTGCACGTTTGTTCGCTTTTATTTTGGGTTAATATAACCACGCTCATTGGGCGAGTAGAAAATGGATTTACAAGACCGAGAGGAACAAGAAGATATTTTGGAAGAACCATCTCTTTCTGAAATGGGTGCTTCGGAAGCCGTTGAGGCTGCCGAAGAGATAGAACAGAAAAAAGATGATGGGCGTGCGTGGTATGTTGTAAGTTGTTATTCCGGAAATGAAGAAAAAGTACAGCATAACCTCGAACAGCGTATTGAATCCATGGGGATGGAAGACTTCATCTTCGATATTATTGTCCCCACAGAAGAAGAAGTAGAAATGAAAGATGGTGAACGCAGAACCGTGGAGCAGCGAGTGTTTCCGGGTTATATCCTCGTAAACATGTTGCAGACCGAAGAATCCCGCTTTGTGGTTCGTAGTACACCTGGCGTGATTGGCTTTGTAGGCATGGGAGATAAACCCACTCCCCTGCAGCCAGAAGAAGTCGCTCGTATCTTGAAGCGCATGGAATCCAAAGCTCCTCGGATTAAAGTTACTTTTCGTCCCGGAGAACGGGTACGGATTGTTGAAGGACCTTTCAAAGATTTTCATGGCAAAGTTGCCGAGCTTGATGTGGAACGAATGATCGTGCGAGTTATGGTGAATTTCTTTGGCCGGGACACACCGGTCGAATTGGACTTTTTACAAGTAGAAAAAGCTTAAACTATTTTTGTAGCAGCTAACTTGTGACTTGTGGGAGACTGCAATTTGCAGCCGCTAAAACCACAAAGGAGTATTAAGTGGCAAAGAAAGAAGTAAAAGTAAACATTAGATTACAAATTGACGCCGGGAAAGCTAACCCTGCTCCCCCCATTGGTCCTGCTCTTGCGGCTCATGGCATTAACTTGATGGCTTTTTGCAAAGAATATAACGCCCGCACTTCTGATCGCATGGGCGAAGTTATTCCTGCCGACATTGTCATCTATAAGGACGGTTCATTTTCATTTACCCTTCGCACTTCTCCGGCTTCTATATTGCTGAAGAAAGCCGCTGGCGTAGATAAAGGATCCGCACAACCTCATATCGATATTGTGGGTGAAATTACCCGCGACCAAGTGCGTGAAATCGCTCAAATCAAAATGCGAGACCTCAATGCTGTCGATATCGAAGGCGCTATGCGCCAGATTGAAGGTACCGCCAAGAATATGGGAATTAAAGTAATAGGTTAATTTCTCGTGGGAGGACATCCTGTCCGTTCGTACCACAAGGAGAACACAATGGCAAAACATGGTAAAAAATATTTAGAAGCCTTAGAACAAGTAGACCAAGAGCATTTGTACACTCCCGAAGAAGCTCTGAAACTAGCCCAAGAAGTCTCTTACGTGAACTTTGACGAAACTGTAGAGATTCACGCCCGCTTGAACGTAGACCCACGTCACGCAGACCAGTTAGTCCGCGACGTGGTGGTTCTACCGCACGGGCTTGGCAAAACCGTTCGAGTCCTGGTTTTCGCCCAAGGTGAAGATGCCCAACTCGCTCGAGAAGCCGGAGCAGACTACATCGCCGACGACGATGAATTCATCAAGAAAATCGAAGGTGGCTGGCTGGAATTCGATATCGCCCTTGCAACTCCCTCCATGATGGGAAAAGTTGGGCGTTTGGGGCGCGTACTTGGCCCTCGAGGCCTAATGCCTAACCCCAAAGCTGGCACAATGGCTCCGGGAGATGCTCTCCCCCGCGTGATCAAAGAATCGAAAGCCGGGCGCGTCGAATATCGCGTTGACAACACCTCGAACATCCACGCTCCAATTGGGAAAGTATCATTCGACACTGAAAAACTACTCGACAACATGACCGTTCTAATGGAGTCAATAGTGCATAATCGCCCTGCTGTTACAAAAGGGCGTTATATCAAACGCGTTGCCATCTCCACCAGCATGGGGCCGGGCATCAGTGTTGACCCAGCTCAAGCCGCAAAAATGGAAGCTCAATAAACGTTCCTTATTTTGATAACTGAACGTGTCTTCTCAAAAAACGGGGGCAAGACCTCCGAGGTTTGCACTCCAAAAACCTCGGAGGTCTCAGCCCCCCCGAAATATTGAGATGATACAACTGAACACTGAACACTGAACACTAAGATGTTTCGCCAGAGACAGCCGGCGCCCCTACAAGGGCTTAATTTCCGGCCCAGGTGAAGACCCTGATGAATGTATAATTCAAAAGTCTTTACTTCACTGGCGAAGTAAAGACTTTTTATTTATGAACCCACATTATAAGGAGGTGAACTACTTTGGCTATCTCTAAACAGTACAAAAATGAACTAGTCAAACTATACAAGAAATGGTTGAACGACAGTGATGCACTGATCGTTACCCATTACCAGGGACTTACCGTGAACGCTATCAGCGAACTTCGCGCTGATATTCGAGCTACAGATGGCGAGTTCCATATCATCAAAAACACATTGGCAAAAATTGCCTTTGACGAAGCTGAACGTGAGTGGGAGCAAGCCTATTTTACAGGCCCCACAGCAATGGGTATTTCCTTTGGAAACCCTTCCGGTTTGGCAAAAGCCATCAAAGACTTTGTCAAAGAATCAGATGCACTCGTTATAAAAGGCGGTTACCTAGCAGACGAAATGATCAGCATTGAGAAAATCAATGCCTTGGCCAACCTGCCGACCATGGACGAGATGCGGGCCAAGCTGCTCCAGACCATTAAGGCGCCTGCTTCGCAACTTACCCGTTTGTTTGCAGAACCTGGCCGCCAACTGGCCGCCGTGCTCAAAGCCTACTCTGAAAAAGAACCTGCTGCTGTTGAGGCCGCCTAAACTCTTTTCAGAGAGTGTCTACTTACCTAGCTATACATCACTTGTCGCTTCACCAACGTTTCCAAAAGTGATGACAGACCAGCACTTACTTAAGATATAACCTTTACTTACAAATAGGAGAATAAAAATGGCTGACCTAAAGAAAATTATGGAAGAACTGAGTGAACTGAGCGTTCTCGAAGCTGCTGAACTTGTTGAAATGCTCGAGGAAAAATGGGGCGTTTCTGCTGCTGCTCCCGTAGCTATGGCTGCTGTAGCTGGCGCCGCCGAAGAGGCCGCTGAAGAAAAGACCGAGTTCGATGTCGTCATCAAAGACATTGGCCCCAAGAAAATCCAGGTCATCAAAGCCGTCCGGCAACTGACCAGCCTGGGTCTCAAAGACGCCAAAGAGGTTGCTGAAGCCCCCGATTCCAAAGTTATGGAAGGCGTTGGAAAAGAAGCTGCCGAAGAAGCCAAAGCGCTCCTCGAAGAAGCTGGCGCAACCGTTGAGCTGGCCTAGTTTTTCGAATGAGTTCAATCAAAAGGCTGCTCATTATGAGCAGCCTTTTTTATTTAAATAGCCCTACATTTTGGGGGAAATGTCGAGGTGGGCACTGGAGGGGGACGTAGTCCTACCCCTTTACGTTATGCTAACCCCGTAGGTTACAAACCTGGGGGAGTGGATAATCTAACCAGGCAACGTTATTCTGAACCCTGGCGTTTGGCCGCCTGCCGGCACAAACTCGCCCCCCCGGCCGCCAGCCACTCATCCAAACGTGTACTGTGCCCCTCCCCCGCTTGGGCCGCTGCGTAAATTCCCGTTCCCCAATACACGTACCGCTGCGTTTCCGCATACCAATAAGCCTCCCCTTGCGCGGCCCCGCTGATACCACCGTTGTACCCCGCAAAAGCCATCCGCACGCTCCCGCCTTTGCTCAAAGCCTGCCGCAAATATCCCAAGCCCCGCAGGGCATTTGTCCCCGGCTGGTAGCCATCCTCACCCGCTGCAAAGTGATAGGGCATGACCTGAAACAAGCCCATCGCCCCGGCCCCGGAACGTGCTTTCGGATCCCCGCAAGACTCAATCTGCATCACCGTAGCCACCAGGTTAGGGTCCAGGTCGTGCTGCTCGCTCCACACCAGAATCTTTTCTTCCCAATACAAGACCTCTGGGGTGAACAAAGTCGCCAACTCCCCGCTAGGCACATCTCCTGCCTCCTGCGTCTTGCTCCCTGCCTCCTGGGCCAGGACAACTGTAGGAGTGGGCGTGTCTAAGGGAGCGGTCTCTGCAGGCGCAGTCTCTGCGGGTGCAGTCTCTGCAACACTCACCTGACCAAAGGCCAAAAAGGCCAGCAGAGCAACGGCCAAGGGCGGCAGGAAAAACAAAAACAGGCAGCCAGAACTTCTCGGGGAAGGAGCTGCCTGTTCAGGGGAAGGGTCGGCGTAGTAGCTCATGGTAGATGACGTGGTGTGTGGTGCGTGCTGCGTGCTGCGTGTCGCGTGAATCTGAAGATCTGTTCTTCATCACTCGTCACTCATCACTCATCACTAAAAACGCCTGCTTGCCTGGTGACTCGACTGCCTGCGGGCTGCAATCGGCTCATAAGTCGGCTCAGGGCGAGAACGCCCATTGGGCTTGGGAGAGGGCCGGTAGGCCGGACGCTGCCGCTTGGGTTGCGATGCCTTCCGGGGGGAGGCAAAAACAGGGGCAGCTTTCCCACGCCGGGAAAAAGTGGCCGGCTGAAGCTCACTTTGAGTGAAAAGGCGTTCTCCTGCCACCGAGAATGTGCCAATGATCAGCACCCGAATGAGCCATACCAGGATGGCCACAAAGACGGGCACCACCTTGAGCAAGGTCTCCCGGGCTACGACGGCATTTCCCAGGCTGTCGTGGTTGAGGACGGCAAGTGAGACCCCCCACCAGGTGAGCATGGCATTCATAGTCGCCGCCAACAGCCAGGCCCCAAAGAGATACCAAACCTCGACCGGCTCGTCCTCGCCCTGCTCCGGGGTGAAAAGACGGGCGATCCCGGCAAAATCAATCCCGCAAAACGCGACCGCCAGGATGGTGGCCCATCTCATGCCCCAAAAGCGCATCTCACCGAGCAAATCGGAGAGGGCAAAGTCGGTGGTGCTGTAATTGAAGACCTCGAAAGCGAGCAGGGCGGTGATTATCAATGCCCCAAACAAGGCCCCCCGCTTGATGCGGAGATTATTGTACAAGGAAGAAATGCTATTGACAGTCATGGGATTACCTCCTGAGACTATACCGCCTCTCTGCGATTTGGCGCACCGCAGAGAGGCGTGGGAAAGGGATGTGCTTTCAATTGTAGAACAGATGTTCTAGTTTGTCAAGGGGGAAAGTGAAACGTCAGCGGTGAAGAATGAGATATTTTTCGCACAAAACATATCCGCTTAGAAAAAAACTCCTTCATTATAGGGGTTACGAGACAATCAATATGAGTAAAATCAGTTTTTCGCACTATTTGGTGATTGCGAAAAATCGGATTT